>NZ_JARTJQ010000168.1:0-3139 GCF_036225245.1 Weizmannia sp. CD-2023 | reverse complement strand
ATAGCGGACGGCGCTGTTTAAAGCAACCGGGCCTTCCGCAAACCCCCCGGCAATCAATTTTAATTTGTGCGGGTAAATTGCCGCATCCCCTGCCGCGAAGATCCCGGGTATATTCGTTTCCATCGCGCCATTGACCTCGATCCGCTCGTCTTTCATTTTAAGACCCCAGTTTAAAATGCCACCATAATCGCCCTGAATGCCGTGGTTCACGACAACTTCATCGGCTTCAAGCCATATTTCTTCGCCCGTCCCGGCGTGTTTCACCGCAACGCGTTCGATCCTGTTGCCAGTCCCGTGCAGGGCTGAAATGCAGTAAGGGATAAAAAGGCGTGCATTTTTCACCATTTCGGACACATCGTATTCATGCCCGCTGAATGCTTCCCGCCTGTGGACGATCGTAATGCTTTCGGCAATCCCGGCCAGTTCGTTTGCCCAGTCAACTGCCGCATTTCCGCCGCCGGAAATCAGCACCCGCTTGTTGCGGAAGCGATTTAAGTCGTCGACGGCATAATGGAGATTGCCGGATTCATAGCGTTCTACCCCCGGAATATGTAGCTTAATCGGTTTAAAAATGCCCGCCCCGACGGTGAGGATAACCGTTTTTGTCAGGTGAAGGCCGCCGTTTTCCGTGCTTAACATAAAGATACCGTCCGGGCGCCGCTTTAAACCGGATACATGCTGATGAAAAAGGATCGTTGGCGAAAAAGTTTCCGCCTGCCGGATCAGTTCCTTCACAAGATCCCCGCCTGTTATTTTCCGGATCCCGCCAATATCCCGCAATGTTTTTTCCGGATAAAACATCGAGATTTTTCCGCCCAGCTGGCCGCTAGATTCCAGCACTTTCGTCTTTAATTTCCGCATGCCGCTGTAAAACGCCGTAAACAAGCCAATCGGCCCGCCGCCAATAATGGTTACATCGTAGATTTCATGGTCCAATGCCAAGATCCTCCAATCCCGCTCATAAAAAAAGTGGCTACGCCATTTGTGCGCGTACTTCTTTATACGGTTTAATCAAATCATAGGAAAGGCAAACCGGTTTTTTGCACCTCGGATCAAGCGCAATTTGGGCATCCAATCCGAAACATTCCCGCATCATTTCCGCTGTCACCACAGCTTCGGGGCTGCCCTCGTAAAGGATTTCGCCATCTTTCATGGCAACGATATGGTCCGCAAAACGGGCGGCCTGGTTTAAATCGTGCAGCACCATCACGATCGTGCGGTGCTCCATTCTGTTCAGCTCCTGCAAGAGTTCCAGCACTTCCAGCTGATGGGACAGGTCCAGATAGGTTGTCGGCTCATCCAGTAAAATCATTTCGGTATCCTGCGCAAGTGCGAGCGCAATCCAGACCCGCTGCCGTTGCCCGCCCGAAAGCGCATCCACAGGACGGTCTTTCAATTCTTCCGTCCCGGTCATTTCAAGGGCCCGGTGAATGGCTTTCCAATCTTCACGATTCAGCTTTCCAAACCTTTTTTGGTGCGGGTACCTGCCATAAGATACAAGTTCCGAAACCGTCAGTCCTTCCGGCACACTCGGAGACTGGGGCAAAATCGCAAGCTTTTGCGCAATTTTCTTTGTTGATTGTCTTGCCAGTTCTTTTCCATCCAAATAAACGGACCCGTTTTTCGGAAAGAGAATGCGCGCCAATGCCTTCAGCAAAGTGGATTTGCCGCATCCGTTCGGGCCGATGATCGCCGTCATTTTTCCGGCTGGTATATTTAAATTTAAGTTTTTAATAATTTCATGATCTCCATAGGCAACTTTTAAATTTTCTGCACAAAGCTTTGGCATCTCAGTTCCTCCTATGAATCTGGCATTAAATGAAAATGATTCTTAATATCAATTTCATTCTATAAGGTTTCCAAATAGGTGTCAAATCGATTTTTCACCGGCAATCTCCAGGTTTTTCCGCAATTTAAGCATTTCCTGCTGCCCTTCCTGTACTTTTGAAATTTTGCAAATTTTTTTCGGAGGAAAGGCTCTCCTTTTTTGGGCCTTTCCAGTTGGAATAAGGGTGTTCTTCCCCCGTATCCGCATGATGCCGGGTTTGGAAACATCAATATGTTCTTCCCGCAGCCAAAGCCGTCCATGCAACATGGACGGCAGGCCGCGAAAAGGATTATTTGATCGTTTTTAATACATCCCGGATCATCTCTTTGTTTGCAATCGCGCCAGAGTAAAGCCAGCCGGTATCAGCAGAAAATTCAGCTACATGGTGTTTCTTGACGGCAGGAATGCTTTTCCATAATGCATTGTCCAGCTCTGTTGCGTGGGTTTTATCGCTGTTAATCAAAAAAATATAGTCTGCATCCAGCTCGGTTAATTTTTCAAGCGAAATAGCATTCCAGTTGCTGGTTGCTTTTGCAGAAATTTCATTTACAACAGCCGGCACCTTCAAACCTAAATCATTGTACAGGACGTCCCCACTTGATACATTTTTCGATACGATAAAAAATTTATTGTTCACAAGCCAGATTGCAGCAGCAGAAGGCGCTTTTCCGTTTTTCGCCAGTTGTGCTTTTGCTTTCTTGGCTGTTTTTTCATAATCTGCGAGCACTTGTTTTGCCTTTGCTTCCTTGTTCAACACTTTCCCAACAGTAAGCAGTTCTTTTCTCCAGTCACTGTTTTGCTTTTTGCTTACGACAAAGGTCGGAGCGATTTTGCTGTATTGTTCATACTTCCCGCCTTCCACCATACTGGCATCGTCAATCAGGATTAAATCCGGCTTGAATTTTTGCACTTGTTCATAAGGCAGGTCGTAAGAAATAGCCGGTACCCCTTTCAGTAAATCGTCCTGCAAATATTCCTGAATGCCGTTGCTGACACTCCATTGTGCGACAGGCTTCACCCCGAGTGCAACAAGATGGTCTTCCAAATAAGTCGCAATGACGCGTTTCGGATGAGCCGGCACTTTTACTTTATGCCCCATCACGTCTGTTACCGTCCGGGTTTTTGAACCGCCGGCAGGCTTGTTTCCGTTTCCATTTCCGGACTGGCTGTTCCCGCAGGCAGCAAGGGCAACGGACAGAAAGACAATCCCGCATATTTGGAAAATCTTTTTTAATTTTAGATTGTAAGACATTTTCATCCCCCTGGCATTATGTTAAAATATTGTAGACAGATAAATGATAATGATTATCA
>NZ_JARTJQ010000167.1:0-512 GCF_036225245.1 Weizmannia sp. CD-2023 | reverse complement strand
CTGTATTACCGTCTCGGCAGGATTGAAGAATTGACAGAAAAAAATCCGTTTCAGCTGTTTGATCTGTTCGAACTGGCATACCGGTTGCTGCGCAGATGAAAAGCGCAGCCTTTTTGCGGTCTGCGCTCGTTTGCGACTTTGTATGGAGGCTATGGGTTGTACAATGGCTAATATCCAGTACCGGAATTTTTAACGACATCCATTGGTTTGTATCATCAGGATGTCTATCTTGAAAATATACGCCGGCTGATTTTCTTTTTTTGATGGTGCCGCGTTCACTGTGGCATGGGCGTCTCATCACCGTTAACTCTTGAAGTCGTTTCGTGAAAATATGACACGCCCTTTACTGCTTCGCTTGCACGAGGAGACGCGCGATATTTTCGCATGTTCTCTCAATATTTGCAGCACCCGTTTGCAAAGCGTCTTCAAGCGCCATTGGGTAGGGCAGGATGCCAAAGATCGCATCAATGCCTTTTTCATATAAAACATCAATTTGTTCCCCGACATAACCG
>NZ_JARTJQ010000166.1:0-927 GCF_036225245.1 Weizmannia sp. CD-2023 | reverse complement strand
TTGTCGGGGTTGCCGCCGGGGAAAGCGAAAATCCGGCGAAAAATGTGCCGAAAGCGATTAAAAATGTTTTCTGGAGAATTCTATTATTCTATGTGCTTGCCATCCTTGTCATCGGGCTCCTTGTCCCGTATACAAACAGCAGTCTGAAAAGCGAGAATGTTCTCGTCAGCCCGTTCACTCTTGTCTTTAAAAAAGCCGGCCTTTCATTTGCTGCTTCGATGATGAATGCCGTGATCCTGGCCGCCGTTCTGTCAGCCGGCAATTCCAGCCTGTACGCATCCACGCGCATGCTTTACGCAATGGCAAAAGAAGGACAGGCCCCGCGCATTTTTTCAAAGCTTGACAGGCGCGGCGTCCCTGTTCCGGCCATGATTTTAACCGCAGTTGTCGGCATGCTTGCGTTTTTCACTTCCATTTTCGGGGACGGTGTTGTGTATATTTGGCTTATGAATTCGATCGGCATCACCGGCTTTATTTTCTGGCTTGGCATCTGCGTTAGCCATTACCGGTTCCGCAAAGCTTTTCTCGCGCAAGGGCACTCGCTCGCTGAACTTCCTTACAGAGCGAAATGGTATCCGTTCGGTCCGATATTTGCCATTGCCGTTTGCCTGATTGTGACACTCGCCCAGGACTACCAGGCATTCCTCGCCCCGCATATCAACTGGGGAAATGTCATTGCGGCCTATCTCGGCATTCCATTCTTTCTCGTATTGTGGTTCGGATACAAAATCGCAAGAAAAACAAAAATCGTGCCGCTTGATGCACACGATTTCCATGAGATTACAGAACCCAATGAATAAACCGGGCTCTAAAGTCCCAGGCTTAGCAGCTCCGGATGAACATACTTTTATAAAAAAGGGAAAAGCTTGCACTTGAAACGCACCGTATATGAAGAAAGGACGTCATTTTTTCATGCTTCCTTCACAT
>NZ_JARTJQ010000165.1:0-853 GCF_036225245.1 Weizmannia sp. CD-2023 | reverse complement strand
GAATTATCCACATGTATCTAACAGAGGAGAGTTAATCTATCCAGTAACCACTAGAGAGCATTTAAAGGGCTGGCATGGCGGAAATTATAGTAAAAATGCTCCTGGTAGACCAGTTAACCCGAATTTTACAGAGGAATTTTAATAGAAAGGAGCATGATATATGAGCAAAATCGCAATTAAGTTAGCTGCTGATAGCCAACTTAGCAAATATATTATACCATTGAGAAAGTACACAGGATTAGGGATTTCAGAGATAAAAAGTAAAATTGAAAACAACGATTTATTAGCAGCGAGTGATGCAAATAACATTGATGACATGGAGAGTTTAAAAAGCTTAGTTGATATATTAATGAAATTAGGTACTGAGGTAAAAATATTTGACAGTGATAAATATGGCGAGGGAATTTTTGAGTACCAAGAAATTTCTTACGACGAATTCACAAACAATATTGAGCGATTAAAAGAAATTTCGGAAGAATTACAGGATTATGATGATGCTATTTCTGACGAAATTCAACCCCGAAACAATTAATGTTATGAATTAGGGGATGATGGCTTTGATGATGAGTATCCATTAACAGATATCTTAAAAGAGCCATGTGTTCCTGATTATGACAAAAATTACGAGACAGAAGTTTGAAAATTTTTAAAAAAGAAAATAGAGATACGTCATGATATATAAGTTGAAGTAAAATTCCTAACTCAGTATTGGAATGGGTTAAGCAAGTTGCTTCATAACGATTCATCTGTTGGAATCGTTTCGGACACGCATTTAACAGATAAGGACTTCACTCATTTAAGTAAGCCTATACACGAAAGGTTGACTTAATAATTATATTATAGTTTTTGAAGT
>NZ_JARTJQ010000164.1:0-546 GCF_036225245.1 Weizmannia sp. CD-2023 | reverse complement strand
CACGGTCGCTCCCTACATGGGGGCGTGGATTGAAATTTAATTGAAGCTGTCGCCCACGAAGGCGGGATTGGTCGCTCCCTACATGGGGGCGTGGATTGAAATCCGTCTATGGCATCCGCAGCTTTTTACCTCTCCGTCGCTCCCTACATGGGGGCGTGGATTGAAATTTGTTACGCAGCCCTGTCTGCAAAGCTTTCTTAGTCGCTCCCTACATGGGGGCGTGGATTGAAATTGCTCTCGAGCAGGTATTGCAGCCATTCGTTGTGTCGCTCCCTACATGGGGGCGTGGATTGAAATGTGACCAAAAGTTTTGCGGAGGAACCAAGGCGCGTCGCTCCCTACATGGGGGCGTGGATTGAAATAGTACAACTTTTAACTCTTCCGGCCAAAGCCTTTGTCGCTCCCTACATGGGGGCGTGGATTGAAATCGGCGGTCGTGATAGAATATACCCGGGAAGTCTAAAGTCGCTCCCTATATGGGGGCGTGGATTGAAATCGCAGGCCTGCCTCTGTCCTCGCCGCGGATAAACGTCGCTCCCTACATGG
>NZ_JARTJQ010000163.1:266-621 GCF_036225245.1 Weizmannia sp. CD-2023 | reverse complement strand
TTTGGGGCGCCAGTAACACTTTTATTTCTCTATCTAACAAAAGAAGAACTCTATTTTTTAAATCAATTATGTTTTCATCTAACTTGTCAGGTAGTAAATCATTAATATCATCAATTTCTGTACCCAGTTCCAAAATTTCTATTAATTCATTTGAGTAATTTTTTTCCTTCAAAGAATCAATGATACGGTAATTAAAATATCTTTTCTCAGCTTCTTCTATCGAAATTTTCTTATTATATACAGCCTCGATTATACCTAAAACATTCAACAATATATCTTTTTCTTCGGTATTTTTATTAATCATTTTTTAACACTCCAGCCTTTCTTAGTTTTAACATTTTATAAAATCCTTGCA
>NZ_JARTJQ010000163.1:0-164 GCF_036225245.1 Weizmannia sp. CD-2023 | reverse complement strand
TTTAAAATTTTTAAAAAATTATTATCAGGTTAGTAATATAATCAGATTCAAAAGGTAAATCTTTGTCGTTTTTCTTATGGAAATTTTTATATCTCCCTTATTTACACATTCAAAAAGGCCAGCTGATTCAGCTGGCCTTCTGTTTGCCCGGCAGCGTCCTACTC
>NZ_JARTJQ010000162.1:0-654 GCF_036225245.1 Weizmannia sp. CD-2023 | reverse complement strand
AAATTACACCGAGCAAGTAAAGCACGGTAGCCGAAAGTGTACAAAAAGAGTGTCTTGGAATACCCGATATTTAAACCTTGTCGAGAAAAACTTGACACATACCTATCATTCGCGTCCCGTGCAACATGAGGCAATTTTTGCTATACTTAAACATAACCTATTTCGGAGAACGGGAGCTATGAAAATGCGGGAATGGACGACGGTTGACGTGCTTCGCCACGCCAGGCATGACTGGCTGAACAAGGTGCAGCTGATCAAAGGATACGCCAGCTTGAACAAAATGGAAAAGGTCAAAAATATTGTGGAAGACATTATCCGGGAAGCGCAGCAGGAGTCAAAATTATCAAATTTGCATCTGCCGGAATTTGCCGAGCTTTTGCTTACATATAACTGGGAAGGGCACACGGTGCGGATTGCATACGAAATATTGGATGTGGACCGGAATGTGCTACCGGACGATAGGGAGCTGACCGGCTGGATGAAGAATTTTTTCGCTATCGTTGAAGAAGCAGTCGATCCAAACGGAGACAACCGGTTATCTTTGTCGGTCAGCACTTTGCCATCCGGCGCCCGTTTCTTTTTCGAGTTTAGCGGTACAATAAAAAAGTACGGACTGCTTGCCGGGTTTCTGGAAAACGATTGTCCGGGGATGAA
>NZ_JARTJQ010000161.1:0-561 GCF_036225245.1 Weizmannia sp. CD-2023 | reverse complement strand
TACTTCGTCGTTGTTTTGGTTGTGCTCGTTGTCGTTGCCGTACTGCCGGGTTTTGTGCTGGTTAAATATTCCGCGCTAACATACCCCGTTTTTGTCCCGGATTTTACTTCTGCCCAACCATCAGACACATTGTATACCAATACAGCTGTTCCTTTTTTTAAGCTGTCCAATTTGGCGGCACTTTTTGAAGGCTTTGCTCTTAATGTCAAGCTTGAATTCGCATCAACATTGACATATTTTGTCTCTGTTTTTGCTGCGGCTTGTACACTTGAACTATGTAAGAATTTTGTCAGTGAAGCGCCCTGTACCGTTTTATCAAAAGCAGGAGTGGATAATACTGCAAAACAAAGTGGTATGACTAAGCCTTTTTTCATTTCAATCTCCTTTCCAATTGGATCTTTCAGCTCGAGGGTTCCTGAAATTTAAAATTTCATTCTTTTAGCCTTTGTTCTATCAAAATACCCTAAATCCTGTCAAATCCGTCTAGTAAATTTATCGTCTTTTTTTGGTATTTTTTAAGGGGAACATGCCGTTTTTATTGAAAACCTGAATCCGTGACGA
>NZ_JARTJQ010000160.1:0-989 GCF_036225245.1 Weizmannia sp. CD-2023 | reverse complement strand
ATCTTTTCCGAAAATTACACCGAGCAAGTAAAGCACGGTAGCCGAAAGTGTACAAAAAGAGTGTCTTGGAATACCCGATATTTAAACCTTGTCGAGAAAAACTTGACACATACTCCTGTTGCGGCGGTTTTTTTCTTGTTTCAACATCAATAGTAAAATCAATCTTAGCATGCGAAATATAAAATTATTGACGAAATATGGTGAATTTACATAAAAAATAAAAAAATAGTAAAATGTAACTAGTCTATTAGCCTGATGATAGCGCTTTTTTCCCATTCAACGAATCTGTAAAAATCTATACCGAATCCTAATGCTTACAGCTATTGAACTTTTAAAATCTGCCGGCAAGGAATTGAAGCGTATTTTATCAATATATTATGGTTAACACCATGCTTACTTAAAGAACAAATGGGTGAAGAAAAAAACAGAGAAGTGTCTTATAGAAAGATCTAAAGGACACTGCGTTGATGAAAAAGCAGAGAATTTCTGGATTATTATCTGTCTGTACCATCGTAAACTTTAGACTCCGTGTACCGAACCGTACGCACGGCGGGGTTATCCAGAAGTCTGGATAAGTGGTGTGAGAGGCCGGCTAATCAAATAAAGCTCGATTATGAAGTTGAAATTGCAGTTGTAATAGGCAAGAAGGGAAGAAGAACTCCTGAAGAAAAAGCTTTTGAATATATTGCAGGTTATCCTAATTACAATAACGGCTCGGTTCGTGACTGGCAATAACACACTTTCCAACGGGGATCAGGTAAAAACTTTGAAAGGACAGGGGCACTAGGGCTTGGATGGTGACAAAAGATGAAATCCAAGACGGGGATGTGCTGACAATTGAACGGCGAAGTCATGCAACTACAGACATGCTTTTGTTTTCAATTCCTCAATTCATACATTATAATTAGATTACTGTTAGTGCTTTTAATCATTCAGAAGATCATCGTCTAGCAGTAATTCAATATCTTGCAAGTTAAGTCCGTATAATT
>NZ_JARTJQ010000159.1:0-916 GCF_036225245.1 Weizmannia sp. CD-2023 | reverse complement strand
AAGTCCGAAACTTGAGTTACAAAAGATTTGCAGGTGACGGCAATCCGGGGCCATCGAAATTATTTGGGGGATAGATGGATTCGTGTTGCCCCGCCGCATAAAATACTCGATCCGAAAAATGGTCCGCTCATTGCCGTGCGCCTTCATCTTCTAAGCAGAAAAACATTAGGCGGCCTGCAAACCGATTTATCTGGAAACGTTTTAGATTCCGCAGGCCGTGCCATACCCGGTTTGTATGCAGCGGGGGAGGTTTCCGGGTTTGGCGGTGGCGGCGTCCATGGCTACAGGGCTCTTGAAGGAACCTTTCTGGGCGGCTGCCTTTTTACAGGCAGGACGGCCGGGCGATCGCGGCTGAACTAAGTTAATTGCATAACGGACCCAGTGATTTTTTACCGGGTTTTCATGTGAAAATGGCGGGTCGGGCAGAGTTCCGGGCGTTTATAGGCTTGAAAGCCGGATTCTAAATGTCATATGCAACAGAGGTCAACATTTTTGTGATCTATTTCTCCCGCGTAATATTCCGCTCGGTGAGGTCTGATTCCTTGCATATCAGACAAATTTTTTAGTTTTGCGCTCTTAGGATGATTCTTAATAAAGCTGTAAGTTGTTTATCGCCGGTAATCCTTTCTAGTTTTGTCATTGATCAGGGAGGGGGATATTTGCATTTTAATATCACTATGATTTGTAAACGCCAACATAAATCCAGCCTGCGAAATGAGAACCAAAGCAGCCGACAAAAAAATCATGATTTTTCTTTTGGAAAAGTTCGTCCTTTTTCTCCTCTGGAATTTAAAAAATAACCTCTTATAGGTGCTTCTAACTCACATTATGGCCAGCCAAGCGGCGAAAACGAGGGCAAGGGCTAACGATATTTCGACAAGATGGAGAAATGAAGGTTAATCGAGTAGGAGGCTAA
>NZ_JARTJQ010000158.1:0-2042 GCF_036225245.1 Weizmannia sp. CD-2023 | reverse complement strand
GAACAGATATTGCGGGAGAAGCGATATCGGTTTGTCGCAGACCGGCGTGCGGCAGGCGGAACTGGCGGCAGGGTTTTTAAAGGACATTCCGTTTAATGCTGTTTATGCATCCACATTGGGCCGGGCTACCCGTACGGCAGAAATTCTCGTTGAGGGGCGGAATTTGAAAATCCATCAAGATCCACGTCTTGTCGAAACGGACTTCGGTGCCTGGGAGGGAGAACGCCAGGAAGATTTTTCCGTTAAATATGCGGATAATTGGGAGGCCTGGCTAAAAGATCCGGGCGCGACACATGCAGGTTATACGGGGGAAACGGCCATTCAGGTCTATAACCGTGTCCGTGCCTGTATCGATGAGCTGGTGGAGAAACATCCGGAAGAAACCATCCTTGTTGTTGCCCACAGCATGGCAATCCGCTTTTTCGTCGCCGGAACACTTGAAGTTCCGTTTAAAAATTACCGAATGATCCCACAAGACAATACTGGGATTACGATTTATAAAGAGACACCGGAAAACGCCGGATTTCTGGCTATTAATCTTAATACGCACTTATCTTCCATAAAAAGATGAGATTTGCACCCATTGCTGTAGAACTCTGCCCATGCCGGTTGAACAATGGAACCGCATGGGCATAGGCTATATTGGGGCTGGGACATTTTGAACGTAAGCTACGATGCTTTTTTTTAATTGATTTCCTCTAAACCTGGGATAAGGTTGGTGGACATGGACGTCATGTAAAGGAAAACAGGAAATGTCGATTTTATAAAGGCATGGAACTGTCCTGCCTGCTTGAAGGGGTTACGAACCGTGGACTTGATAAAGAGACTGACCGCTTGTCCGGACTTATCTTTGCCCGCATAAGCCGGTTCAACGTATAGAGAAGGTAACATCCCTATTTCCGACAGAGGCATTCTTTTATATATTGAGGCAAAGCCAGAATGGAATTCGTTCAGCAAATCTTTTGCGTGCCAGTATGGGATTAGCGTCGTTAACGGTGTTATGGAAGGGTGGGTAAATAGACCCGTCATTTTAATGAAAGCGTTTACAATTTAAAAAGGGGTTAAAACAGTATCGTTTTCATGCTAAACTGGAAGGGAGACTGTAAAAAAAGAGCCTGGAGACCATATTACTCTTACTTTGAATTTGGGAACAGTAAGTAAGAATCATGAGAAAATAGGGGGGTATTTTTTGCTGAAGCATCTATTTTCTTTGTGTCTCCGGCTCTTTATCAACTTTTTGTACAGATGCTCATCAACAAAATAATTTCTATACACTTATATTATACACAATTATTTTGGAAGTCAACCATCTTTTTTGATTTTTTTTAAGGAGCAGTAGCAATGGCCGATCACGGGAATGAAAACATGGAAAACGTTAAAGAAATATTCGCAGCCCGATTGAAAAAAGTGCGGACAGCTCAAGGCTACAGCCAGCCTGAACTTGCGAAAAAAGTCGGGGTAAGCGACCGGAACATTTCGAACTACGAAACTGGATACAGTTTTCCTTCTATTAAGGTGCTATACCGAATTTCGCAAGTGTTGAAAGTTTCAATTGATTATCTTTTGGGCCTTACCAACCATGCCGGCCTGAAGACAAATGAAGCGGTCAGTAATCCGGAAAAGAAACTGCTTGAAACGTTGAGCCATGAGCCGGATTTATACCAAATGATGCTGAAAGATCCTGAGAAAATGGCAAACCGGATTTATCAGACTTGGAATTTGATCAGGGAACTGGACGATGAGGATGACAGAAATACATAATCGGGGGGGCGGCTGAATAAGGAAAGCCCTGGTCCCGGTTCCAGGAACTATAAAAACAAGAGTTACTTTACAAAAAGGGTTTGTCACTGGTATCTGCGCGTTCAGCGCCACTTTTCGGGTCTAAGGTTGATGGAAGGAACAAAGAAGGCGGCATCAACCAGATTTGCGGCTGAGCGAACCAGATACAAGGCTTTGTCTGGTTTGCTCAGCAAGTCTTCATTAGGGAGCGACTTGATGATCCCAGGGATCGCAAATACAGCAAACGATTTCAATCCACGCCC
>NZ_JARTJQ010000157.1:0-3354 GCF_036225245.1 Weizmannia sp. CD-2023 | reverse complement strand
GTTGAAGTCCGCCACGTGCTCGGGTTTGAATCGGCGGCCCGCGCTTTTTACGTGGAGAAGTTTTCAACCCTTGCCCCGACATCCGTCGCAACGGTGGACGGTTCATGGGGGACGAAAGGGTTTGTAACGGATGTACTGGCGGCGGAGAATTGGGCATTTGACTGTTTGTACGCATGCGGCCCGGCTGCGATGCTGCGCGCATTGGAAGCGGCATACCCGGGGCAGCGCGGCTTTTTCTCGCTTGAAGAACGGATGGCGTGCGGAACCGGCGCTTGCTACGGGTGCGTCTGCCGCCCGAAAAATGACCCAACCGGCACCGCTTCGAAAAAAGTATGCAGCGACGGGCCTGTATTTGAAATGGGGGAGATCCTAATATGACCGAGTTACCTGAACACCATGATGAAAGACGGGAAGTAAAGCACCGCGTTCCCCCGGATTTGCCTGAACATCATGCTGAAAGACGGGAAATAGAGCACCGTGTTCTTCCGGATTTGCCTGAACATCATGCTGCAAGACGGGAAATAGAGCGCCGTGTTCCCCCGGATTTGTCTGAACATCATGCTGAAAGACGGGGAATAGAGTGTCGTGTTCCCCCGGATTCACCTAAAGACCATGCCGAAAGACGGGGAATAAAGCGCCGTGTTCTTCCGGATTTGCACGTCGAACTGCCGGGCTTGTCCTTGAAAAATCCGGTCATGCCGGCATCGGGCTGCTTCGGTTTCGGGCGTGAGTACAGCCGCTGGTATGATTTGAGCGAACTGGGCGCGATCATGATTAAAGCGACAACAACAGAACCGCGCTTCGGCAACCCGGTCCCGCGGATTGCGGAAACGGAAGCCGGCATGCTGAATGCAATCGGCCTGCAAAATCCGGGGCTGGAAAGTGTGCTTGTGGAAGAGCTCCCGTTTTTACAGTCATATGATGTTCCAATCATTGCGAATGTAGCGGGCTCCACTTTTGAAGATTATGTCTACGTGTCCACCCGCCTTTCAAAAGCGCCGAATGTGCACGCGCTTGAACTCAATATTTCCTGCCCAAACGTGAAATCCGGCGGCATCGCATTCGGTACCGATCCGGAGATGGCGTTTGAACTGACACGGCAAGTAAAAGCTGTTTCGGAAGTGCCGGTGTATGTAAAACTTTCCCCGAATGTCACGGATATTGTGGCGATTGCCAAGGCAGCAGAAGCCGGCGGTGCCGACGGGCTCACGATGATTAACACACTCCTTGGCATGAAAATCGATTTGAAAACGGCGCGCCCGCTTCTCGCCAATGAAACAGGGGGGCTCTCGGGACCGGCCGTCAAACCGGTTGCTGTCCGGATGATTTACGAGGTGAGCCGGGAAGTGGATATCCCCATTATCGGCATGGGCGGTATTATGACGGCAGAAGATGCAGTGGAATTTTTATACGCCGGCGCCAGTGCAGTCGCAGTCGGTACCGCGAATTTTATTGATCCGCTCGCCTGCCCGCGCATCATCCGTGAACTGCCGGCTGTGATGGAACAGCTCGGCGCCGAAAGCATTCAAGACCTGATAGGAAGGAGCCACACGCAGCATGCATAAACCGATCATCGCCCTTGATTTTTCATCGGAAGAAGAAACGCTCGCTTTTTTACAGCAGTTTGGCGGCGAACCGCTCTATGTCAAAGTGGGAATGGAACTGTTTTACCAGACCGGCCCTTGTTTGATTGCTGCCCTCAAAGAAATGGGGCATGATATTTTTCTTGATTTAAAGCTGCATGACATTCCACATACAGTGGGGCGGGCAATGAAAGGGCTGGCACGGCTTGGAGTGGATATGGTGAACGTCCATGCCGCCGGCGGTTCGGACATGATGAAAGCCGCTTTGGCTGGTTTGGAAGCCGGCACCCCTGCAGGGAAAAAACGCCCGGCGATTCTCGCAGTAACACAGCTAACAAGCACCTCTGAAACGCAAATGCAAAAAGAACAGGGCATTTTAAAACCGCTGCGCGAATCAGTGCTGGATTACGCTGTGCTTGCTTATGATGCAGGGCTTGACGGTGTTGTCTGCTCCGCATTTGAAGCCCCTGATATTACGGCGCGGCTCGGCGGGGCGTTTTTGAAAGTGGTGCCGGGCATCCGGCTGGCCGGAGATGATGTTTCCGATCAGAAACGTGTCGTTACACCTGCGAAGGCAAGGGAACTCGGTTCGACCGCAATTGTCGTCGGGCGTTCGATTACGAAAGCGCCCGACCCGTACGAAGCTTATTTAAAAGTGAAACAACAATGGGGGAACGAATAATGGAAAAATACATTGCCGGACAATTGCTTGACATTGAAGCTGTTTTTTTAAAACCCGGTGAACCTTTTACATGGTCATCCGGAATCAAATCGCCAATTTACTGCGATAATCGCATTACATTGTCCTATCCGAACCTGCGGAAAGAAATCGCCATCGGACTGAAAAAGCTGATCGAAGCACACTTCCCGGAAACGGAAGTGGTGGCAGGCACGGCAACTGCCGGGATTGCCCACGCCGCTTTTGTCAGCGACCTGATGAATTTGCCAATGGTATACGTCCGTTCGAGTGCAAAAACACACGGCAAGGGCAACCAGATCGAAGGGCGGGTTTCCACCGGGCAAAAAGTTGTCGTTGTCGAAGATTTAATTTCAACCGGCGGCAGCGTGCTCACCGTTGTCCGCGCATTACGGGAAGCCGGCTGCGAAGTGCTCGGCGTTGTCTCGATTTTTACATATGAACTTCCGGCCGGAGCGGCAAATTTTGCAAAAGAAGGCATCACCGCTTACTCCTTATCGAATTACTCCACACTGCTTCAGGTTGGCGTAGAAAGGGGGCTGATCCGGGAAGAAGACTTGGCGACACTCGAGGAATGGCGGCGGGAACCGGAGAAATGGGGGAAATCCAAAAAGGGCTGAACAAGATACTTTGGTTTGCTATAAAATATGGCAAAAGTAAGCTTACTGTTGTTTCAGGGAGGCATTTAAAAACACAAATGAAATCGCGGGACCATAGCAAATTGTTTTTTTTGGAGTATTCAAGACAAAAAGGAGCCGCACCTAGGCCTGAAATGTTTTTTTCAAGCTGTCAAAAGGACAAAACACGCTGCATCCGGGCCCGAAATGTCTTTTTGAAGCTGTCAAAAGGACAAAACAAGCTGTATCTGGGCCCGAAATGTCTTTTTGAAGCTGTAAAAAGGACAAAACAAGCTGTATCTGGTCTCGGAATGTCCTTTTGAAGCTGCCAAAAGGACAAAACACGTTGCATCCGGTCCCGAAATGTCCTTTTGAAGCAGTCAAAAGGACAAAACGCGTTGCATCGGGGTCCAAAATGTCTTTTTGAACCTGTCAAAAGGACAAAACACGTTGCATC
>NZ_JARTJQ010000156.1:0-3998 GCF_036225245.1 Weizmannia sp. CD-2023 | reverse complement strand
TTCTTCAATCAGCCGGCCGATATCCCAACGGTCATGGCCGTCCCGTTTGGTAAAACCGTTTTTGAAGCGGTGAATTTCTTTGATTTCGATTTTTTGATGCCGGCAGGTGCCTGCAATCAGCCGTCCGCTTGAAGCGCCAATGTCAATAGCGATGTAATTCCGGATCATTTTCTCACTCCTTTCCACCTTCAAAATTGCATTATCTTTACATCATCTGCTTCTTCTATGAAGCATTGCATCTATTAAAATTTAACGTTTACATTCCTATCGTAAACGTTATCAAAAAAGATTTCATGAAACATTATTGGCAAACCATTGTACGATCTTGGCAAGGTTGTGAAGGATATGGCATAATCAATTTGAAGAGAGGGAGCGAAATGGAACAATACTGGGAAAAAGCCGACTATTCCTGGACAGATGACTCCATCCGCTGTTTTAACACGCCGTCGCAGCGGGCGCGCCAGCTGTTTTACTATGTGCAGGAAATCGGCCATTTTAAAGCGATGAAACCGTATTTTACAGAAAGGCAGCATTTGAAATCGTACTTGTTAAAATATACGTTTGGCGGCAGGGGGAAATTGATTTATGAAGGGCGCGAATATACGCTTGAAAAAGGGGATGTTTTTTTCATCGACTGCATGAATTACCAGCATTACAGCACGATAAGCGATGAACCGTGGGAGATGGATTGGATCCATTTTTACGGGCCGAATGCGGATGCTTTTTACGGGGAATTTATGAAAAACGGCAGCAATGTTTTTCATGCAAAAAACGGACGCATTTCCCAAATCATTGATGAGATCATGGCGCTTGTCGAAACGCGGAATGCAAAGGCGGAGTTCCGGATTTCGCTGTTGATCCATGAAATGCTGAATGAAGTGCTGATCCAGAAATACGATCTTGCATTTGAGGAAGAAAACATTCCCGATTACATTATAGAAGCAAAAAAATTTTTGGAGGACCATTTTAAAGAAAAAATTACCCTGCAGGATTTGGAACGGGTGTGCCGCCTGAACAAGTACCAGCTCAGCAAGGAATTCACGCACTACATCGGCATCCCCCCGATTGAGTACTTAATCCATTTTCGGATCAACACCGCGAAAAGACTGCTCCGCTACTCCAATAAAAGCGTAAAAGAAATTGCCCTAGACGTCGGGATTGAGGACCCTCCCTATTTCAACCGACTGTTCAAGTGGAAAACAGAGATGACCCCGCTTGCGTACAGGCGGAATGGGTGACGAATCCATGCTGTTTGTGTTATCGGATCGTAGAGAAGACGTTACTGTTAGGGTTACCGGCACACAAGCGAGGGCGGGGTTATACTTCGGTTGCGGTTTGGGCTGTATTACGGGTGGGCGAAAATTCTGTATGCAAATTGATCGATTTGTCCCAATGTAAAAATTTAAAGTTCAATCTTATTCTTCTGCCTCTACTTCTTTAATCACCATCTTTGGCAGATCCCTGATAGTCTCACGTATTCGTTTCATTCGGGCTTTTCCCTGACCGGCAAAGCGAAGCAGATTGTAAGCATATATGCCAAAATGCAGGGCAAGCTCATTCGTTTTTTTATTCCGGGAAGGCAGCTGTTTAAAACCAAGATCAAACCTAAATTCCCGTATCAACGATTTACAGACTTTCCGGTGTTCGTCGTAAAGCCTTGGCACAGCTTCCGGCGGAATATCGAGCGTTGTCATGTACACATCCGCTTCATACTCTGGAATCAAAAGGATTTGCCCGTTTTTATCAATGGTTGTTTCAATGAGTTTAAAAACATAATAGGCTGGTTTTTTTGCCCCGGCTGTCGTGTTGGTTTCCGCAACAGATCCAAAGTAAACGTTTTTTCCTTCCCGTTCGGATGAGCATGTGCCGTGTTTCCGTGCAGTTTCTACCCAAGTGCTAGCATCTGTCTGAAGTTTCATCACAAAATCGATGTGAAGGTCCAGCAGTTTTGCCGCAATTTCGGATCCTTCTTTTGCCTCGAGCCGCCAAAGGAAAGCCCCTTCCGCCAATTGTTCAGCAGCACGGACCGACACGCTTGTTTCTTGTCCAAAGGAAAGGCAGTACCCTTCCTTTCCAATAAAAGCAAACGGCATTGCAACATCCACCGGTATAAAACTTTTGCCTTGTATGGTCACCGGGTTGATAGGTGCACCAGCCTTGCGAAGCAGGTGAAGAGACTCTTCAAGGATGATCTGTTTCCATTCTTCTGATAAAGCTGCCTCGTCCAGACGGTGCTCCAAGACAGCCGGCGAGGGAACCCTTTCCAATTTTAAAAAAGTACGGAAATCATAGTCGCTCCGTAACGGTTCAATTTCAGCAAACTTATTTTTTCCAAGGCAAAGCAGCCCGATATAGGCCTTCGCGATGTCCCCGTTTGAATAGCCGGGATTCCTTTTAATGGTTTCTGACTTGGCGCTATTCAGCCTTGATGCGAGATGAGTCTGGCTGATAAGGAACTCTACTATGCCCATTCCGAATTTATCCAATATCATTTCATTCGTTTGCTCAATCCGTAAATTTTTCATCTGCTCACCTGCGAAAATTGATATTTATATTATACAAAAAGTAGCTTATAATGGGTGTGAAGTCTGAATTTTAGAAAGGATGTGAACGATGCTTTTCAAGGAAAGAAAAACTTCACTTGAATGTGCTCTTTTAAAGTCGCTGAACAACCGGATGAAACTCCATGAAAAAGACATCCAGTATCTCCGGAATTTGGAAAAAGGGGACGAAGGCGAGCGGTATTTTGACTCTTTAACAGCAGCACTTACATGTGATTGTTTTGTACTGAATGATTTGCGGCTTTCCTGCAACAATGCTACGTTCCAGATTGATGCCCTCATGATTACCGGCGAAACCATTTACCTGTTTGAAGTGAAAAATTATGAAGGCGATTTTTATTACGATCGGGACAGAATTTTTACAAAAAATAAGTCTGAAATCAACAATCCGCTGCTTCAGGTTAAACGTTGCGAATCGCTTTTCCGGCAGTTGATTCTCTCGCTCGGTTTCAATATGCCGGTCTCGGCTTCCGTTGTTTTTGTAAACCCCGAATTTACCCTGTACCAGGCACCCCTGAGTGCGCCATTTATTTTCCCGAATCAGTTAAAACGGTATATAAAAGATTTGAATGCAATTTCTGCAAAGCTGAGCGGAAAGCATAGAAGGCTGGCAGAAAAGCTATCTTCGCTGCATATAGAAGAATCGTCTTTTCTTCATTTGCCGAAATATGAGTATGATCAATTGCGGAAAGGCATTGTGTGCGACACTTGTAGTTCTTTTTCCTGTGCGGTAAAAGGGCGTTCAATGATTTGTGAGGATTGTGGACATGCTGAATCTGTTGAGGCCGCGGTCCTCCGCAGTGTCAGAGAATTTCGGATGCTGTTTCCAGAGCGGAAGATTACAACAAATGATATTTTTGACTGGTGCAGGATTGTGGGGTCGAAAAAAACGGTGAGCAGGATACTGGCAAAAAATTTTAATAAGTTCAGAGGTGGAAGGTGGTCTTACTATGAGTAATTGATGATCACAAACTTATGAATTACAAATTCTACCGGGGGGAAAAGCATTTGGTATTTTAACACTTCAAAAAGACCAAATATGCTCTGTTCCCCCGTTATTTTTGTCCTTTTGAACACTCCAAAAGGACACTTTGTTCCGGTCAATGGCTCCTTTTGTCCTTTTGAATGCTCCAAAAGGACGATTGCTCCGGTCCACGGCTCCTTTTGTCCTTTTGACTGCTTCAAAAGGATTAAGTCCGTATAATTGTGTAAAAAGAAGGAGTCATTTTATCAACTCTTGGCAACACTGTTTTCAACAACAATAAACAATGAAAAGAGGAGATAAAATGACTCACTTACAGTTTAACCTAAATTTGGATGTTTTAAAAGAAGCCATCATGACTTCCGATCTTGACGCGGTAATTAAATCAGCGGTTGTCCTCGTGTTAAACGAGTTTATGGAAAAGGAAAGGGATGACTATTTAAAAACGAGCCCTT
>NZ_JARTJQ010000155.1:0-2329 GCF_036225245.1 Weizmannia sp. CD-2023 | reverse complement strand
ATCCGAAGTGCGAAGGCGTGGGCGAAAGAAGTGCCGGGAAAAGTGAAACAAAAAGTGACGGATGATATAATAGATACAGCAAGATTAATGGATTCCACCCACACCTTTGCCAAAAACATCCTTCCCTCACGCCAAATGGGCCTCTTAGCCGAAGGGGTAGGGAGTATACGGGCCCCTGCAGAAAATACGCATACGATTGAGAATGGGGTAAGGGCGCTGTTTAGCAAGACGGATGAGGTTAATATCGGGAGTAGGCCAGTTAATAAGGATAAGGATACGGGTATAGGTAATATTAATGATATAAAAGATATAGCAAAAATGACTGTTGAAGATATACCAACTGCAAAAAGTGGGAAATTTAATGAATTTTTTAATTCGCTTACAAGCAGTGAATTAGATGAACTGTGGAAAGATAAAAGGATTAGAAAGAAAATCGAACGCCAGCTTAGAGCCCCTGGAGGCCTACATGAGTGGCATTTAGTTTCGAGAGCTCCACAGTTTAAGTTTTGGAATATCAGTGCTGAAGAGATTAAAGAATTAAGGACAGCTATATCTGATGTCAAGTTCATCAATCCAAACGGGATTCATGGAGGATTGGGTTCAACTAAAGCACATAATGAATTATTAGAAATAATAGATACTTCAAATGACTACAATACATTTGTTAGAAGACTTAATAATTGGGCAAATTATAGACTAAAAGGTGGAATTTCGTCTTTACCAGAAGGTCTGAGATTGAAATAGGAGGAATTTATAATGGAAAAACAAGGATGGGTTTCTATTTGGTTTGGCAACATCAAAAATAGGGATTCTTTAGAACAGTATGTAAATTTAATATACGATGAAAATGGCGAGTCTGTCCCTTCTAAATTTTTTATTGATTTCAATATTGATATGGATGAAACGGATGAGGATACTATAGAAAAAGAGGTCTATAAGAATAGTAGTAATGATATTTCCAATTTATTAAAAGGTTGTTCATATGAAGATATTATAATTCCTAAAGTTACAAAGAATTTGAAACTAAAAAAAACGTATAATGCAGTAATCTTAATATATAACTTTGAATATAACAATAAAATTAATTCAGCTAATAATTTTGATTTTATTACTTCTATTAATTATGAATAAGAGTATGTTTAATAGGGCTGGGAATCCGGAAAAAAGAAATTACTTTTTTAAAAAGTAGCTTAATGGTGAGAACAAGAATAAGACTGGATTATTGAAATATGTATATTTTAAGTTCGTATGACAAATCGTCATACATTTTGATTCTTAATTGAATATACAGCAAGTTTCTTTTCCCCACTATATAGAATGAACTCAAGATTTTGTATAAAAATCAAACTTTAATTTATATGTGGCTATTTTTAACAGAAGGTTACAAAGTGGCAGTGTTTTTTTATTTTATCCTGAATATTCTTCATGGATGTTAATTCGTAAAGCGAAGAAAATTAACTATTATTTGTATCGACACTATTTAAGATAACATTGAAAAACTGGAGGTATAAGCGGGTGGATGTCAAATATATCCCTTCAGACTGGGAAAAAACAAGGCAGGGGATTGGCAATTTAATTGGTCTGGGCGCCTGGGGCAAAGGCATGATCGATAGCCTGAAAGACATCAGTGAAAATTTGGAGGAAGCCCAGTCTGCCATCGCCAAATATGACGTCGACGGCGCCATTTCATTTTCACATACCGGACATAAAGGGGTTTACCAGGGGATCTACAAAGATTTCAAAGTGCTTTATGACTTTGCAGGAAAAATCGGCGATATTGTTGACCGCACGATTGATGAACCTTTTTATCAGGATATCGACGCATTTGCCACGGCAATGCGCGACTTATCAATTACGGATGTGAAAACTACAAACAGAATCGGCGCCAAAGAAACGGTTGTCATCCCAGGCGAGTACGGCTCGAACACCATGGAAGTTCCAAAGGCAGAAGTCGGGCTGGAAGACCTATTCAGCGGCAGTAACGCTTATGCGAAGAAAATGAAAGAGGAATATGACAATTGGAAACTGCAAAACCCGGATCAGGAGATTTCCGAAAAAGATTACGAACAGGCTGTCCTGCATTCACGTGCTTTTCAGTACGACTCGATCCGTGACGGGCAGGAGAAAAAAGAATTCTGGGGCCAGATCGCAAGCCTAGCCGTCATTGTCGGCACCTCAATCATCTGTCCGCCGGCAGGATTGGCTCTGGGCATCGCATATGGTACATTAGAGTTGGAATCAGCCGCCACCGGAAAGGACTGGATTTCGGGCAGGGAACTCGGCACCGGGGAAAGAGTCTTCCGTGGGGTACTGGCGCCGCTCGATATCG
>NZ_JARTJQ010000154.1:0-2827 GCF_036225245.1 Weizmannia sp. CD-2023 | reverse complement strand
AAAATTACACCGAGCAAGTAAAGCACGGTAGCCGAAAGTGTACAAAAAGAGTGTCTTGGAATACCCGATATTTAAACCTTGTCGAGAAAAACTTGACACATACTCAGATCTTCCAGTATTTCATCTTTTCTTTTGTTCCTGTATAATGAATGAAAATCATTTTGTAGGTGAGCGTATGTTAAAAAAGCTTGTCTGTTGGTTCTTGGCCTCCCAGTTGCTTGTTTTGCTTTTTTCTTTTTTGGTGTATAAGCGGATCGATTTGCTTGCCTATATTAATACTTCGTTTACGATCGGGGCGCTTTTGATTCTTTTTGCCGCGTCGGTTTTAATGGCGCGGACCGGTTTTTTTGATGCGTTTGTTTACGGGTTTCAAAGAATGTCTTCCAAATTTAACGAGGAGGACGTCCGCCCGCTGTCGAAGCTGGTTACCCTGCGTGTTTCCGTGCCTCTTCTTACCGGGGTCTTCATGATGGTACTGATGGCGATCGCCCTTTTTCTGCAAAGTTCGTCCTGAAATGCCGGACATATAAAGGCTAAGTCTTGCATACAAACGGGCACTCTAGCGGACAGCGGTTTTTGACATTTTTCCTTCTTTTCATTATAATGAAACTGGTATATAGAAGCGATGAGAAAGAAGAGTACATCTGTTTATGGCATTTCAGAGAGTTTGTGGCTGGTGGGAACAAACATGCCTGCAGATGGAATGGGCTTTCGAGCTCCGGAGATGAACGGG
Source organism: Weizmannia sp. CD-2023 (assembly GCF_036225245.1). Classification (NCBI taxonomy): domain Bacteria; kingdom Bacillati; phylum Bacillota; class Bacilli; order Caryophanales; family Bacillaceae; genus Heyndrickxia; species Weizmannia sp. CD-2023. Next base: position 2,094 of record NZ_JARTJQ010000154.1, on the reverse strand, counting down.
CGGCTACCTCATTAGTTTCCGGCGTACGCCTTGCGTTAACCAGGCTCCAATTGGCATTGGAACTAAGCGGCCCATACCAGGGCACTTAGGGTGGCACCGCGGATTTATCCCATTCGTCCCTAATTTTGGATGAATGGTTTTTTTATTTTCCGGAAAAATATCAGTGTTCTAGGAGGAAGAAAGAAAATGAGGACGATTTTTTCAGGCATTCAGCCGAGTGGAACGATCCACATCGGGAACTATCTTGGGGCAATGAAGCAGTTTGTGGAATTGCAGAACAGCTTTAATTGCTATTTTTGCATTGTTGACGAGCATGCCATTACCGTGCCGCAAGACCGCCTTGAACTCCGCAAAAACATCAGGAGCCTTGCCGCTTTTTATTTGGCAGTCGGCATTGATCCGGACAAAGCAACGCTCTTTATCCAGTCGGAAGTGCCGGCGCACGCCCAGGCCGGATGGATGCTCCAATGCGTTGCCTATGTCGGCGAATTGGAAAGAATGACGCAGTTTAAAGACAAATCTGCAGGAAAAGAAAGCGTATCAGCCGGGCTTCTCACATATCCGCCGCTCATGGCCGCCGATATTCTGCTGTACAGCACGGATCTTGTGCCGGTCGGCGAGGACCAGAAACAGCATCTCGAGCTGACGAGGGATTTGGCGGAAAGGTTCAATAAACGTTATCTTGAAATTTTTACGCTGCCGGACATCAAGCTTTCCAACTCCGGAGCAAGGATTATGTCGCTGCAGGATCCGACGAAAAAAATGAGCAAATCCGATCCGAATCAAAAGGCATTTATCTCGCTGCTTGACGACCCGAAACTGGTCGACAAAAAGATTAAAAGCGCGGTTACGGATTCAGAAGGCGTAGTCAAATACGACAAAGAACGGAAACCGGGCATTTCCAATTTGCTCGACATCTATTCCAACTTCAGCGGCCTGTCCATTGAAGAGCTGGAACGGAAATATGACGGCGCCGGCTACGGTGCGTTTAAAGCGGATCTCGTTGATGTGGTGAATGAAGGGCTTGCCCCGATCCAAAAACGGTATTATGAACTGATTGAATCGGAGGAACTGGACCGGATCCTGGATAAAGGCGCGGAAAAGGCCAATATTGTAGCCGGAAAAATGCTGAGGAAAATGGAAAACGCGATGGGGCTGGGCAGAAAAAACCGCCACTAAAAAAAGCGAGTTGCGGATCGTTTCGCAACTCGTTTTTACATCAGTTCGCTTTTTTCATTGTGTTCCAGTTCCCATAGCTTTTCAAAAAAGGGCTGCCCTTTGATCATGTTTTCGCACAACTGTTCATGCTTTTTGGACCAGCCTGTTTTTGTTTCTGCATAAAGCCGCTCCCATGCATCTTCAAATGGCATAAACTGGATGTGTTCATACTGCTCCGGGCGCCATTCTGTATACCAGTACCGCACTTCCGCCGTATTTTTCGAGGAATAAAGCTGATCGAGCGCCATAAATAACAACTGCTTTAATTGCCGTTCCCTTCTTGTCAGCCCCCGCATGCATTCCGGCGACGGGGATAAAATATGATGTTCTTTCGGATGGCTGCGGTTTTCAAACGGATAGGACACCGGTTCATGCCCTTCAATCATTTCATAGACAAGTTGTTCCTGCCTCGGAATCAGCCTGCTTTTGCGGATCGGCAGCGTATAGCCGATCGTATCAACCGCCAAAATCCCTTTTCCGTCCGTCACGACAAAACAATATTCCAGCTGGATTCGTTCATGGTTTTTGCGCAAAACCGCCTTCTGGAAAACATCATTCAGCAAAGTTTGCGGCAGTTCAGCCAAATCATTTTCAATGTACTCGTATAAAAGCGTGTCCACAAATAAAAGCGGCACCTGGTCCAGCAGTTCGATCACATCGTCCCTCCGCCACTCATGGAACGGACAGACATTATAACTGTTTTCCTCCCCCTCGAACCAGTTGACCCATATATCGTGAAGATACAGCATGGATAACCCCCCGTATACTCTGTTTGTCATTCAGTATAGGCAGGGGGCAGTTAAATTATTCCTTCATTTCCGGATTCCGATGTGCAGAAAAGAAAAAGACCGGCATTCAAACCCACATTTCGCACGT
>NZ_JARTJQ010000153.1:0-610 GCF_036225245.1 Weizmannia sp. CD-2023 | reverse complement strand
CAGGCACTTCTACTCCGGCCAAAACAACGACGAAGTATGTCAATGTGGACAAAGGTTCCCATTTAATATTGCGCTCTAAGGCCTCCGGAACAGCCAGCATTTTAGCAAGCTTGGCAAGAGGAGAAAAAGTGACGGTTTACTCTATTTCCGGGGATTGGGCGAAAGTAAAAGCCGGAAGTAAAACGGGCTATGTTCATGCATCTTTTTTGGTAAACTCAAATCCAGACAGCAATACAAGTACTTCAAAACCAGCCAAAACAACGACGAAGTATGTCAATGTGGACAAAGGTTCCCATTTAATATTGCGCTCTAAGGCCTCCACTTCGTCCAGCATTTTAGCAAGCTTGGCAAGAGGAGAAAAAGTGACGGTTTACTCTATTTCCGGGGATTGGGCAAAAGTAAAAGCCGGGAGCAAAACGGGCTATGTTCATGCATCTTTTTTGACGAACTCAAATCCCGATAGCAGCACAGACACTTCTACTCCGGCCAAAACAACGACGAAGTATGTCAATGTGGATAAAGGCTCTCATTTAATCTTACGTTCGAAAGCCTCCGGAACGTCCAGCATTTTGGACAGCTTACCAAGAGGCGAAAAAGTGACGGTTTACTC
>NZ_JARTJQ010000152.1:0-3138 GCF_036225245.1 Weizmannia sp. CD-2023 | reverse complement strand
GCGTTAACTTCCAGGAGATCAGCACGGCCATGGTCAGAATAATGGTCAGCATATACATGGTTGAATCAACAAGCGTCAGAATCCCGAAACCCGCTGTCTGGGACACCGCCCGCAAATCATTCGTCGTCCGCGCCATTAAGTCGCCCGTACGATTCCGCTCAAAAAAAGGAGGCGCCATTTTTAAAAAATGGTTCATTAACCGGGACCGCAGCATTTTTTCCACGATAAACGCCCCGCCAAACAAGTTATACTGCCATATATAGGTCAGGCCGTAAAGGGCAGCTGCAATCGCCAGCATGACGCCGATGTAGAGGGAAAAAATGTGTGCTGTCATTTCCCCGGTGAATATTTTATCAATGGAATCGCCGAGAATCATCGGCGGGAGCACTTCCAACAAGTTAACAATTGAAAGCGCAAGCACTGCAATCGCATATCTTTTCCAATAGGCTTTAAAAAACCACCCTAATTTCCCCAATACACTAAACAAACCGTCGTCCTCCTCCCGTCATTTCTGTCTCTATCCGCCTTCTTTCTCTCCGTAAGACAACAGTAAAACCGGATGATGCTTCATCTTGTTCATCCCCTTTTTCAAAATGTGCATCGCCTGATGGCTGGCCAATTTAAAAAGCACTGCCTTTCAACATAAAAAAAATCAATGATGATGGTGATGACCGTGTTCGCGTTCAATCCTCGGGTTTGTAATGACGAATTCTTCCTGCGGCACGTAAAAATACTGGATCCAGATGCCGTCCAAATACGGCTCGCGTGAATCAAGTAAAATATCAATGCCCTTATCCGTTTTGACAATTTCATCATGTTCTCCCGGTGTATCCAGCGTGATGTCGTAATGGGCATGGTCGCCGTGCATCTCGGTCACAAAGACGCGGATCATTTTTCCTTCCGCATCTTCCTCCTCCAATATTTTTTTAAACATTTTTGCGGCATTCCGATTGATTTTAACGTTCATGTTCCTACCTCAATTCTTCTTGTTTTTGTTTCTTTATTATGACAGAAAAAACGGAAATCGCAAACTGGAATGCTTCACGTAAAGGGTTGAAGCATTCTTACAGGACAAACCGCTTTTGTTTCATTGCTGGGGTTCAAGTTTACTAAGCAGGTGCTTTCCGGCAGTTTTGGCTGGTTTTGCGGCTTGGGAGAGCACTCAGGATGGCTTGTTTCAGCTGCACGAAAAAGGCGGGCTTAGAAAAGCGGACCTTCACTGACATAATATTTGCACCCCCGAAATATTTGTTGTATGATACTTCTGTTTTGAATGGACGTGGAAGACAAGGTAAAAGATATGCTCTAGAAAGAAGGCTTTCATCTGAAGCGAGGAGGATTGTGATGCCTTTATCGAAAAGAACGGTTTTTTTAACAGCCATTGCATCTGGTACGATGCTGAACCCGCTGAATTCATCGATGATCTCGCTCGCCCTTCACAGCATTCAAAAAGATTTCCATTTGAGTTTTTCAACTGTGTCGTGGCTCATTTCATCCTTTTATTTGGCAAGCGCGGTCGCCCAGCCTGTGACCGGAAAAATCGGCGATATGATCGGGCGCAAAAAAATGTTTCTTGCAGGGCTTTTGCTTGTTGCCGTTTCGGCAATCGGTGCGCCGCTTGCCCCGGCCTTTTTCGTGCTGCTGCTCATGCGGCTTTTCCAATCGATCGGTTCCAGTGCTATTTATCCGTCCGGTGTCGCACTGATTCGTACCCATATTCATGAAAACCAAGCCTCTGCGCTTGCTGTTTTGTCCATTTTTGCGTCTGCCATGACGGCGCTCGGACCGACTGCCGGCGGAATTTTAATCGGGATTGGCGGCTGGCCGTCGATTTTTCTCGTGAACTTCCCTTTTATCGTGATTAGTTTTCTACTTGGCTGGTTTATCTTCCCGAAAGATCCGGAGAACAGACATGCTTCTTTCAAAGATGTTGTGCACGAGCTCGACTGGACCGGCATTTTCTTATTTGCGGCCGGGCTTGTACTGCTTCTGTATTTTCTGTTGGAACTGGAGTCGGCTGTCCATATTTGGACGGGTGTGGCAGGCATTGTGCTGCTTGTCCTATTTGTGATCTATGAAGCCAGAACAGGCCGCCCGTTTATTGATGTCCGCTTTTTATCCAAGCACCGTTCCCTTTCTGTTGTGTATTTGCAATTCATCGTGCTGAATTTATTTAATTACTGCTTATTCTTCGGACTGCCGAGCTTCTACCAGGACGGGCTTCATTTCAGCGTGCACACAAGCGGGTTCATGATGCTCTTTATGTCCGGCGCAAGCATCCTCATTTCCCTCGTTTCGGGTAAATGGATTGACCGTGCCGGAACCGCCGGACCGATCCGGATCAGTGCTTTGACTATGATTGCCGGCGCCGTTTTCATGGCCGTTTTCTTTATCCATGCCTCGGTCTGGCTGATGGGTGTGATCCTGTTTATCCTCGGTATCGGTTACGGGATCGGCAATGTTGCGCTGCAGGCGGCAATGCTGAACGAATCGCCTGAAGCCATGGTTGGCACAAGCTCCGGCCTTTTCCAAACATGCCGGTATTTAGGCTCGATCCTGTCATCGGTCGTGCTCGGCGTTGTGTTCGCAAGCGGCATGTCAACAGCCCGTTTTCTTATCCTGTCAGCTGTTTTAGTTGCAGTGAGCGCATTTTTCTTTCTCCTCAGCTTAAAAACTGCGCGTGCCCGGGCGGTATAAAATAGAGGAAGGTAACGGCTTTTGAGACCCCGTCATCAAAGCATACAACTTACTAATGTATTATGCATCCAAATGCTGCTTTTCTTTGTCAAATTTTATTTTACGGATGAGGTCAGGGGTGTCATACGCCTGGCCTTTTTCTCTAAGCATCTGATTCCGCCTTTCCAGCTTTTTCTTTCACCCACTGGATATCGTTTTCAATGGAATCCAGAAAAAGCTTGCACTCGAAAGCTGATTCAATGTATAGAGAAGGCAGCTTGACGCATTTTCACAGATACACCATTCTTCTATATATTGAGACAAAGTCAAAATTGGATTCGTTCAGCAAGCCCTTATTTATTGTAATGGTATATAATGGAGTATAACTGTAGAGTCGAATAGAGGTGATCATTTTGTCATCAAAAAAGACGAATTTCTTTGTGGTTTCATTGATTTTTTCCT
>NZ_JARTJQ010000151.1:0-1997 GCF_036225245.1 Weizmannia sp. CD-2023 | reverse complement strand
GTTAAGTAAAGAACAACAGAAACAGTTGGCCGATACCATCGTGAATAAAACACCTGCAGAAGTCGGTTTCGAAGCAAAATACACTTGGACGCTCCAATTAATTGCCGACTGGATTCAACAAGAGTTTCAGCAGTCTTTTACTCCCAAGGGTGTTTCTAAGATGTTACACAGGCTTGGATTCAGCTACACTAAGGCAACGTATACTTTGGCAAAAGCTGATCCGGACGAACAAGGAGTTCAAAGAAGTCACTTTTCCAGCGTTGAAAAAGGAACTGGAGAACGGTCTCATTGACGACAGTTTTATGTGATTTTTATCCAATATACAACGCAGACTTTGCAGATGAAAAGTCTGCGTTGTAGCTTGGAAAGAGGCGGCTTTTCACTCCACATTCGGGAGGGTGCCTGTTACCTCCCGAACAATTCATTTAAACTTGAAATCTTGCTTTCCGGACTTTCCTTTTTGTTCCAAAATCTGTATCTTTCTTTCCAAATCAGCATTTTTTCTTTTCAATTCCCTGTTTGTTCATTCCAAAATTGGACGTTTGCTTGTTGAAACTGCTCCCTTGACCTGCATTACCTGCTATTCATCTCCGTCACGATTTCTTTATATTTCTTTTCCGTCAAGCGGTAGAAAAAGCCGAAGACAACAATCGTTAAAATGGAGAGTGCTGCCGGATAGATAAACATAAGCGCTTTGATACCAAAAATGGCGCTTGCGGACTGGACGGCATTCGGTACATATCCGGAAATGCTCAGCACAAACCCGGGAATAAACCCGGCGACAGCCTGCGACAATTTGCGAAAGAATGTAAAAAAGGAGTAGACAATACCTTCCGTCCGCTTTCCGGTTTTCCATTCTCCGTATTCCACGCAGTCGGAAATCAATGCCCAGTTCAGGCTGTTGACAAAAGCGTTTCCGAAAAAGGCGAGGCAGGCAAATACAATAAACAGAACGGCATTATGGGCAAAAAACAAAGCAAGCAGATCGGCAACCGCCCAAATGGCACAACCGATCATATACGTGTACTTCTTCCCGATTTTTCGTTGAACAAAAGGAGCGAGGGCAATCCCGAAAAATGCGCAGCCCATACTGAAAAATCCCATATAGGAAACGATCGTGACATTGTGCAATACATACTGGCAGTAATACACCTGGACAGCCAGTTTCACGTTGTAAGCTGAAATAGTAAATAAATTGACCAGACTGACAATGAAAAGGGGTCCGTTTTTGACAAGCGCCTTGTAGCTGTCTTTTATCGTGTGGCTTGTTTTTTTCGGTTCCAGTTCGACATGGCGCTCTTTTATATGCTTATAAGAATAGATTTGCAGCAATATACCGACTATTGCAAAAATAGCAGCCGCCGCCGGATATCCGATTTTCGGATTGTCAAACAGGAGGACGACCGGCATAAAACCAACTGTCGTAATGAGCAATCCAAGATTAGCGCCGGCTTGCCTGAAAGCGGACAATTCAGCCCGTTCATTGGCATTTTTCGTCATTGCCGGAGCCATTGAACCGTATGGTATGCTGGAAATGCTGTAGATGGTGCCGAAAGCCATGTATGTAGCAAAGGCCCAAATCACTTTTCCATTTAATGAAAAATCCGGAGAAAGAAAATTCGTAATCGTCATCAGCGCCAGCGGAACTGCGGTATACAGAATGAAGGGACGGAACTTCCCTTTTGGCCCAATTTTTTTCCGGTGGTCTACAACCGTGCCAATGGTAAAATCCGAAAAAGCGTCCCAAATTTTTGTCACTAAAAATACCATTCCTGCAATGGAAGCCGGAAGCCCGAGCGTATCCGTGTAAAACTTGAGCAAATAGATTTGCCCGAGGTCAAACAGAAAATTATACCCGATGTCCCCTGCACCGTATGCGATTTTTTCCTTTCGGTGCAATTCTCCCGTTTGCGTGACCGGGTTTTGAATACCGGCGTGATCCTCCTCCAACCGGCTGGCATAATGGTCCATGTAAAAACCTCCTCGTATAATAAGTT
>NZ_JARTJQ010000150.1:0-1841 GCF_036225245.1 Weizmannia sp. CD-2023 | reverse complement strand
AACAAAAAAATAATCGTTACAATATAGAACATGCCAATAGCCAAAACTACACAGCCATGAAAAATCATTATTTACCTGAATTATTCATAGAAATACCAAAATAATCTACAAACGTTAATCTACCATGGAATTAACCTAAGTTGTTCATGCATCAAATAAATGCAAAAAGAATCCATTTCTGATAAGGTTAAAGCAACTACGAAATAACCATCAGAAAGGATTCTTATAATGGCTACTTTACCGCAAATAACGCTAGATTTCAATCGTCAAATTAAATTGTCAAATGATGGAGGTTCTCTTTCCTCTGATACAGGGGAACTCATCTTTAGAGAGTTCGATGAGAAAATAGGTTTTTCAAAAACAATCGCTCGATTTCTTCATTTAAAAGACGAACGACATTACTTTATCCATTCGAATGAAGATTTACTCCGCCAAAAGATTTATCAAATCATAGCCGGGTATTTCGAAGATGACGCAGCCGATCAATTGACAAATGACCCGGTTTTTACAAAAGTCGTGGGGAAAGATGCATTAGCTTCCCAGCCTAGTTTATCTCGCTTTTTTTCACGATTTGATGCTGAATCGATCGCTCAATTAAATCAAGCCAATCAGGAACTTTTAGACAAAGTACATCAATTCAGAGAGCCAAAGGCTCTTATCATAGACTTGGATTCAACACACGCTGACACGTACGGAAAGCAAGAATCCGCAGCTTACAATTCACATTATGGTACAGTCGGTTTCCATCCATTAGTTGCTTTCGACGGTATAATGGGTGATTTCCTTAAAGCCCGGCTGAGACCGGGAAATGTGTATACTTCGAATGGGGTTGTGGACTTTGTGAAACCTCTTATTGAACATTATAACGAGAAATTTCCCGAAACCCTCCCATTCTTACGGGGAGACAGTGGTTTTGCTGTCCCAGCTTTGTATGAACTATGTGAAGAACAATCGGTCTATTACGTGATTCGTTTAAAGTCAAATGCCAATTTGCAACGTCTCGCCGATGAGCTGCATCCTGCCTCTACACCGACTGATACAACGAAATTAGAATGTTATTACGAGGAAAGCGAGTATCAAGCAAAGTCATGGTCCAAGCCGAGAAAAGTGATCATTCAGTCTGTCCGTCCTGCTGGAGAATTATTTTTCACGCATTCATTTTTTGTAACGAACATTGCTGCATTCTCCCCGCAGGATATTGTTAAAGCGTACAAAAAACGTGGAACAATGGAAAACTATATCAAAGAAGCCAAGAATGGCTTCGGCCTCGATAAAATGAGCAGTCATGCTTTCCAAATGAATGAAGCGAAGATGATGTTGAGCCTGTTAGCTTATAATCTAACGAATTGGCTGCGAACCCTTTGCTTTCCAGAGGGGCAACAGACGATGCAAATTGAAACGATTCGGACAAGAATCATAAAAGTGGCCAGTAAATTAGTAAAATCAGGACGATCCTTTTACTTTAAATTGTCCTCTAGTTTTGTGTACCAGGAATTCTTTTGGGCGGTACTTCGGAAAATTCAATACCTACAACTTGAATAAGCCAGCAATACTGTTATTAACTTCAAAAAAATTTAATTGGCAGACCAAGGGATTAGTCTGCCCAAAAACGGTAATTTATTGGAACTGAAAGGCCAGACTTTATCAAATTGAAAAAAACAGCTTTAAATCTTTGGCAACGAAGAAACAAATGAAGGTTTTCTGCTTCAATTTACAACATCGCCCGCAGGTATGAATAATTCAGGATTTATTAGTTCAAATAACAGATATTATTAGACAGCTGTTTGAAAAAGGTTCGTCAATCTTAAAAGCACTCAAAAAAACGGCAAAAGAAAAATCAT
>NZ_JARTJQ010000149.1:0-1272 GCF_036225245.1 Weizmannia sp. CD-2023 | reverse complement strand
ATCCACTTTGGATTTAAACTTATTATACGAGGAGGGGTTTTATGGAGGCTGTACAATCAAGGCCTGTGTTCCAGAAAGTGCTTGGCGTCTTTGCTGTTTCACTGCTGTTTGCAACGGCGGGTTTATATACGGGGAGATTCATTCCGCCTGCGCTTATGATGCCGCTGATGGTTGCAGAAATTGCAATGGTCATCGCCGCTTTCTGGTTAAGAAGGAAAAAGAGCGTCGGGTATTTGTTCGTTTATGCTTTCACCTTTATTTCCGGTATTACGACATATCCGATTGTAGCTTATTATGCATCCCAGGCCGGTGCTGAGGTCGTCCTGCTCGCTTTTGGTTCCACGTTCGGCATTTTTGCCGTGATGGGCGTTATTGGGGCCGTTACCAAGAGGGATCTTGGCTTTTTAAGCACCGCATTGCTTGTCGCATTGTTGGCGCTGATCTTCATCGGAATATTCAGCATTTTCAGCCCGTTAACCTCAACCGGGATGCTCGCGTACTCCTTCATTGGCGCGATTGTTTTTTCCCTGTATGTTGTTTTTGACTTTAACCAAATGAAGCACCATGGCATTTCCGAGGAAATGGTCCCGCTTTTGGCTTTAAGCCTGTACCTTGATTTTATCAACCTGTTTATTTACATTTTGCAAATTCTCGGCATTTTGGGAAGCGACGATTGAGAAAAAAGAAAACGCCCGCCATTAACCGGCAGGCGTTTTCTTTTTCACATGTTGGATGTCAAACAAAACAATACGGTCTTTTTGCTCCCATTCGGGGATGCGCGCTTCCCATGCTGCCCGGACCATTTGTGCCAAATGCTGCTGCGCATCCGGCCCCATCAGCGATAAAAACAGCGCTTTCCGGTGGAGATGCTCTTTTCCATCGAGCGTCTGGATCGCATTTTCGCCAAACAACGTTTTTTGAATACGTTTCGGCACAGCCCCGTTTCGTTTGAATTTTTCCGGGTCATAAAACATTTTGACTGCTTCCTCGCCACTGATGCACACCGCTTTTTGCCCGAGCAGACGGGTTTCGAACAAAATTGCATGATAATCGTCCGTCCGGTTTTTAACGTTTTTCCGAAAGAAGTCTCCCATCCTCAAGGAATGTGAAGGTGCGAATCGCACCAATGAGTAGGTGGGAGATGAATTTCGGTTGGCTTTAGCCAAAGTTATTTTTCCAATCCTTTTCTCAACAATTCTAAGATTGCGGCTGTTCTAGTTGGAATCCCATTTTCTTTTTGATATTGCTCCAATTTTTCTAATATCGTCTTAG
>NZ_JARTJQ010000148.1:0-15674 GCF_036225245.1 Weizmannia sp. CD-2023 | reverse complement strand
AAAAAGCTGAACCGGAATCCTGTTCAGCTTTTTTCGGGTTAATTTAAATTGCCGGTATTGATGACCGGCTGTGCGGCCCGGTCGGATACAATCGAAACCATCAGATTGTTGATCATCACCATTTTCCGCTCTTCGTCCAGTTCAAAGCCGTCTTTTTCCAGTTGCGCAATCGCCATCTGGGCCATGCCGACTGCCCCTTCCACGATTTTTTTCCGGGCGGCAAGAATGGCGGAAGCTTGCTGGCGCTGCAGCATGACGCTGGCAATTTCTGTAGAGTAGGCAAGGTGCGTGAGGCGCGCTTCCATAATTTCCACGCCGGCAACGTCAAGGCGCGGCTGAAGTTCCTCTTTTAAATGTTTGGAGACTTCCTCCCCGTTTCCGCGCAGCGAAATTCCTTCTTCCTCCGCGCTGTCATAAGGGTATTTTGTGGCAACATGGCGGAGCGCCGTTTCGCTTTGAATCTCAACAAATTCCTCGTAGTCCTCCACATTAAACACGGCTTTTGCAGCATCCACTACACGGAACACGATGACTGCCGCAATTTCAATCGGATTTCCGTCCACGTCATTCACTTTTAATTTGGCGCTGTTAAAATTCCTTACCCGCAACGAAACGCGCCGCCTTACACTGAGCGGGACCGTTACGTAAAAGCCGCTTTCCCGGATCGCGCCTATATAGCGGCCGAAAAAAGTGAAAACCAGCGCCTGATTCGGTTGGATGACACAAATTCCCGAGACAAGCAGGACGCTTATGGCAAGCAGGACAATACCGGCAAAAAAATTGACGGCAAAAAGGAAAAACAAACCTAGAAGCGCGAAAACGACAATCGCTAAAATCCCGAGAAAACCGTTTATGTGCCAAGCTTTCTTTTCGGACATCTTATCCCCACCTCTTTTATTTTCTCTTCACTTCATCATAACATGCCGGCATATTGCCGTCACGCTGAGGCGAGGAAAATCCTGTAATATTTTAACAAAACAAAAGCCGCCGAAGTGTGGCGGCTACTGCCGGTTTAACTGCCATTCCTGAAAGGAGCCCGTTCCGTTGCATCCGGAACAGTCAAACGGATAAGCGTATTCGTATGCGGCCGGCATGATAAAACCGCGCCCGCCGCAATCCGGACATTTGTTTTGTTCCTGCATCGTGGACATGTATTTTTCACGCCTTGCGGACTGCCAGGCAGAAAGGGAACGGAATAATCCCATCTGCGGTCACCTCCTGATACAGCCATATTATAGGTTTTTTTCCGGAAAATTATCCGCGGTCCGCAGCATTCGCCCAGGCAAGGGAAAAAATGAGTCTAATATAGTATGAATACGATGAAAAATTCGTTAAAATAGAGCTATCAACACACAATGGGGAGTAAAGTGATGGCCAAACTACAGGAAAAAAGCAAAAACACAACACAGATTTTAAGCTTAATTGAACATTTCCGGCAAAACGGGGATGAACAAAGGGGGGAAAAAGCGAAAAACCTGCTGAAAAAAGTCCGCCGCGAAGACTTTCATATCGCGTTTTGCGGGCATTTTTCAGCCGGCAAGTCCACCATGATTAACGCGCTTTTAGGCAGCCGTGTTCTTCCGTCAAGCCCGATTCCGACGAGCGCCAATCTTGTCAAAATTGAAAAGGGGACGGAAGACTGTGCCATCGTTTATGAAAAAGGGGAAGCCCCTTTGATTTTTCACGCGCCGTATGATTTTGAAGTTGTCAAAAATTATTGCAAAAAAGGGCATGTCCAGGAAATTGAAATCACAAAGCCCGATTCCGATTTGCCGGCGGGATTGACGGTGATGGATACGCCGGGTGTCGATTCAACCGACGATGCGCACCGGATTGCCACGGAATCGGCTATTTATATGGCGGATCTTGTCTTTTATGTGATGGATTACAACCATGTCCAGTCGGAACTCAATTTTACCTTTACAAAAGAACTGCTCGATCACGGGCTTGAACTTTATTTAATTATTAACCAGATTGACAAGCACCAGAGCGAAGAGCTGCCGTTTTCCGCATTCCGACGAGGGGTTGAAAATGCATTTGCATCCTGGCATGTCCAGCCGGGCGGCATTTTTTACACCTCTTTAAAAGACCCGGATCATCCCGATAATGAATTTGGCCGGCTGAAAGCGCTCATTGACCGCGCCGTTTCCGAAAAATCCGCCCGGCTGGAACGGTCTGTTGAAGCATCCTTAAGCGTCTTGGAAAAAGAGCATGACGACTGGCTTGAAGCGCAGTACGCGCCGCAAAAAGCAGCATATGAGGAAGTGCTTGCAAAATATCCGGGCACCGGGAAAACAGAAGCGTACGAAGCGGAACAAGAGTGGCTTGAAAAAGAACGGGCGCTTCTTACCCGCATTGAAAATTGGGAGGAGGATACGCGGCAAAAGCTTCAAACGCTTCTGGACGGCGCCTATTTAATGCCGTTTGAAACGAGAGAGAAAGCAAAGGCGTATCTTGAAAGCGTGCAAAAAGATTTCCATGCCGGCGGTTTTTTTTCAAAGAAGAAAAAAACCGAAGAAGCAAGAAAACAGCGGCTCCATGATTTCTATGCCGCCCTCGAAGCCAATACCGAAGCACAAATCGACTGGCATCTCCGCCCGCTGGCGCAAGAAGCTTTAAAACCGCTGCATCTTGCTGGCGCGCAAATGCTGGAACAACAGGCCGGCATGCTGAAAGCAGATTTCAGCGAAGCAATGCTCGCCGCCCAGGTAAAAGAGGGTGCACGGCTGACAGGCGACTATATCCTCCATTATTGCGAAAATGTCTCGGATGAAATCAAACGAGCCGCCCGTGAGGCTTGGAACGATTGGAAAGCGCTCGTCCTGAAACAGGCTGCCTTGGAAACGGATGAACAGCTTAAAATGGTTCGGAAAAAGGCCGTGCAGGCAAAAGAACTGGCAGAGGCTTACAGGAATCTCGAAAAAATAGAAAGGCAGCTTGCCGAAAAACGGACTGAATTGAAAGCGCCTGCCGCACATCCGGAACAGCTGCTGGCTGAAATAGAGAAAGAATGGGCGGGTGAAAAGGCGCATTACCGGGTGTATCGCGGGGAAAAGGATGCAAAACAGCCTGAAGAAACCGGCAAGGCTTTAGAAAGCCCGGGCCCGACAGAAAAACAAGCCGGCACATTGCCGCCTGAAACCGTGCTTGCCAAAATAGAGCAGGCGATTACGCTGCTTAAGCACCAGCACGGTTTCGGGCGGTATACCGAAACGCTCAGAACCAAAAGCAGGCGCCTGAAAAACCGCCGCTATACCGTTGCGCTGTTCGGCGCGTTCAGCGCGGGAAAATCGTCTTTTGCAAACGCGCTTGCCGGCGAAAAAGTACTGCCGGTTTCACCGAATCCGACAACAGCGGCCATTTGCAGGATCTGCCCGCCTGATGCGGCACATCCGCATAAAACGGCAGCCGTAAAGCTGAAAACGGAGGCGCAGATGCTGGAAGATGTAAACAAGTCGCTTGCTGTTTTCGGGCATAGTTGCCGTTCGTTCGGAGAAGCGCTTGAAAAAATTGAAACTTTACAAGCAAAAGAAACGGGCAAAGCAAACGAAAAAGTCCATTTATCTTTTTTGCGTGCCTTTGCAAAAGGCTTCCCTGATTTTAACGGGCGGGCCGGACAGAACTTGAATGCCGGGATGGAAGCGTTCCGCCGGTTTGTTGCCGATGAAACCCAGTCTTGTTTTGTTGAATCCATTGATTTATTTTATGATTGCCCGTTCACAAGACTTGGCATTACGCTTGTTGATACGCCCGGAGCCGACTCGATCAATGCCCGGCATACCGGCGTAGCATTTGAATATATTAAAGACTCGGATGCGGTTTTCTTCGTCACATACTACAACCATGCCTTCGCGCGCGCAGACAGGGAATTTCTCATCCAGCTCGGGCGGGTAAAAGAAGCATTTGAACTGGATAAGATGTTTTTTATTGTCAATGCGATTGATCTTGCCTCGTCCGGCGAAGAATATAAAGAAGTGATGGACTATGTCAGGGGTCAGCTGCTCCATTTCGGCATCCACAATCCGCGCCTTTATGGTGTATCAAGCCTGCTTGCGCTTTCGGGCAGGCGGGAGGAAGCGAAAATGGCCGAATTTGAAGCGGGCTTCCGCCAATTTCTCGACCATGATTTGCTGAATATGGTGCTTCAGTCTGCACAAAACGAGCTGGAACGCGGCCTTGCAATGGTGGATGCCGTGATCCGCGATGCCAATGAATCGATTGAAACAAAGAAAGCGAAACGGGAACTTCTCCGGAAACGGCGGGAAGAGGCAGAAGCCATTTTGAAAAATACAAAGCCGGCGTTTTTCACGGACAGCGTCATGCAGGAGCAGAAGGAGCTGCTCTATTACGTAAAACAGCGCGTTTTCTACCGCTTCGCCGACTTTTTCAAGGAAGCTTTTAATCCGGCAACGGTGAAGGCAGCGAAAGATTTGCCGGGCGCCCTTCAAGAGCTTGCAGAACTCGTTGGCTATGATTTTGCGCAGGAGATGCGGGCGACAAATGTAAGGCTTGAAGCCCATTGCCGGAAATTATTCACATCGCAAAGCGCGGAATGGAACAGGGAGATGAAACGTTTGCTTCCTGATTTGTCTGTCAGCACGTTTGAAGCGGGCGCACACGCTACGCCTGATTTTCCTGCGGCCTTTTCGGAAACGGATTTGGAACCGTTTGAAAAGGCATTCCGCCATTTTAAAAATGCGCGCACTTTTTTTGAAAAAGGGGGAAAAGCCGGCATGCAGGAAGAACTGCAGGCGATGTTTGAACCGCTTGCGCAGCAGTATCTTGACGTGCAAGGAGAAAAGCTTGCCGGTTCGTTCCGCTCATGGCTGGAGGAAGAGTTTGCGAAAATGCAATCGGAAGCTTTACTCGATATTGCCGAACAGTTCGATGCCCGTCTTGAAGCCCTTGAAGAAAGTGTGAACGTGGCAGAATGGATGGAAATCCGCGAAAAACTCGTTTTGCCTTCCTGAGGATAAAAAATGATGTGAGAAAATATAACATTTTGTTGACAAAAAAACTCACATGGAATATAGTAAAAATATAAAGAAAAGGAGCGTATAACATGGGTCGAAAAGAAATCCGCCGTTCGATGCCGCTTTTGCCGATCGGAACCGTTATGAAGCTAACAGATTTATCGGCCCGGCAGATCCGCTATTATGAAGAACACGAGCTGATTACACCGGCAAGAACGGAAGGCAATCGCCGCCTTTATTCTTTAAATGATGTCGACCGGCTTCTTGATATTAAAGATTTGCTGGATCAGGGGATCAATATTGCAGGCATCAAAAAAATCTTATTGATGAACGACCGCCGCGGAACCGGGCCGGTACTCGTCAAAAATCATGTAACGGATGAAGAAATCCGCAAACGGCTTCGCCAGGAACTGCTGCAGGCCGGCCGTTTTCAAAGACCGAGCCAGCGGTTGTCCGATGCGCCCCGGTTTTTCCATTAACATTGTTGAAAAGCTAGTTTTATAGCTTAGATATATACTTTTTATTGCCTAAAGGGAGGAATACTGTTCATGCCTAAGTTTACACGTGAAGATATTTTGAAGAATGCCGAAGAACAAAATGTGAAATTCATCCGCTTGCAGTTCACGGATATTTTGGGGACGATTAAAAACGTGGAAATCCCGCTCAGCCAGCTTGAAAAAGCGCTCGACAATAAAATCATGTTCGACGGCTCTTCGATTGAAGGGTTTGTCCGGATTGAAGAATCGGATATGTATCTGTATCCGGACTATGATACATGGGTCATTTTCCCGTGGACCGCTGAGAAAGGGAAAGTCGCCCGTCTGATTTGCGATATTTATAATCCGGACGGCACCCCGTTTGAAGGTGATCCGCGGAATAATTTGAAACGGGTATTGAAAGAAATGGAAGAACTTGGCTTCACGAGTTTTAATCTTGGGCCTGAACCGGAATTCTTCCTCTTCAAGCTGAATGAAAAAAATGAACCGACACTGGAGCTGAACGACAACGGCGGCTATTTTGACCTGGCGCCGACGGACCTTGGCGAAAACTGCCGGCGCGACATCGTATTGGAACTCGAGGAAATGGGCTTTGAAATTGAAGCGTCCCACCATGAAGTTGCACCCGGCCAGCACGAAATTGATTTTAAATATGCGGATGCAGTCAGGGCATGCGACAATATCCAGACCTTTAAACTGGTGGTCAAGACGATTGCACGCAAACATGGCCTGCATGCGACGTTTATGCCGAAACCGTTGTTTGGCGTGAACGGTTCCGGGATGCACACCAATCTTTCGCTTTTTAAAGGAAAAGAAAATGCATTCTATGACCCGAACGATGCAGAACTGCAGCTGAGCGATACGGCATACCAGTTCATTGCCGGCATTATGAAGCATGCTTCGAACTTTACGGCTGTCACGAATCCGACGGTGAACTCCTATAAACGGCTTGTGCCGGGTTATGAAGCGCCTTGTTATGTTGCCTGGTCCGCTCGCAACCGCAGCCCGCTCATGCGGATTCCGGCTTCCCGCGGTTTAAGCACGCGCGTTGAGGTGCGCAGCGTTGACCCGTCTGCCAATCCGTATCTCGCGCTCGCCGTCCTGTTAAAAGCAGGGCTTGACGGCATCGCGAACAAATTGCAGGCGCCGGAACCGGTCGACCGCAACATCTATGTCATGACGAAAGAAGAAAGAGAAGAAGCCGGCATTGTCGACCTCCCGGGCACACTGCTGCAGGCGCTGGAAAACTTAAAATCGGATGATGTAATGGTAGACGCCCTTGGCGATCACATTCTCGAACACTTCCTTGAAGCTAAGGAAATTGAATGGGATATGTTCCGCACACAAGTCCACCAATGGGAACGCGACCAGTATATCGAAATGTATTAAGCAAGAAACCCCTTGAAGCGTAAGGCTTTGAGGGGTTTTTGTATTTTGGTCAAATTGCTTTTTTGGGGTGGTGAATAATTAGTTGACCAAAATTTGACCAAAAAATTTCAGTTTTTGATCCGGCTGTAATAGTCATCAAACTTTTCGATTTTCTCGCGTTCGATTTTTTTCGAGATATGGCTGTATACATCAGATGTAATTTGGATGCTGCCATGTCCAAGGCGCTCCTGGATGTATTTTAAATCAGCTCCGGCTTCCAGCAGAATAACCGCATGCGTATGGCGCAACGAATGAATCGGAAGGGGAGGAATGCCTGCTCTCTTAAGGATACGGGAAAAGGCATTAAACAGGCTGGACTTCGGCATAAAATTCCCATCATTACGGCACAAAACCAAATTTAAGTCGTGGTGATATATTTCGTTCAGGGCGAGCTTATTTTGATTTTGATATTTTTTATGGAAAGTCAGATCGTTAATCAGGCCCTTGCTAATTGTGATCACCCGTTTTGAATTGTAAGTTTTTGGATCGCCAAACAGCTCTTCTTTTGATTTTGCCTGAAAGTCCAATGTTTTGGTGATGCTGATCGTACCGGCTTTTAAATCGATATCTGACCATTGCAGAGCGGCTGCTTCGCCTTTTCTCATGCCAGTTTCCAGCAATACATTGAAAAACATCCAATAAATATAATCATACTTGTAAGCTTCTTTCAAAAAATCGGCAATACGGTCGGTTTCAATATATTTCAAATCTCTTTTTTTCTCCTGCCCCTTTACAATCGCCCCAATGCATGGATTTTTGGTAACTTTCCCCAAGATCACGGCCTTCTCAAATGCATTAAACAATGTGCTGTGTACAATTTCGACTGTGCGTTTGCTGTAACCTTGGTCAATTAACTGATTTAGAAATTTTTGATATAGAATCGGCTTGACGTTGGCCAGCTTAATTTCCTTAAAATAGGGGAGAATATGCTTTTCGATATTCTGTTTATGAAGATTGAAAGTATTTTTTCGGATCGTATCTTTTTTAAACTCATAAAGCCAGGTGTTCAAAAAGTTTTTCAAAGAAATAGGGGACTGCTCAACACCTTTCAAAATTTCATTCTCCATTTTTTGAGCGGCTATCTGCGCTTCTTTTTTTGTTGAAAAACCGGATTTTGACTTTATTTTATACTTTTCAGTGACGGGGTCCTTATATGATATCCGGTATTCCCATTTGTCGCCGCGTTTTCTATAAGTGGCCATGTTCATTTCTCCTCTCTAAAATGACTTTACTCTATCAAAAAATCAGTCCCAATGAAATGACTGGGTAGGTACAGATTGACGGAAATAACCGTTTCGCTGCAGCTGTAGCAGTCGTTCCAGGCATAGCTCCGGGCTTACCTTGAATATGTCTGTCATTTGCTCTACGACATGTGGATCGTCAAAATCGATGTATTGCAGCATGTGAAAGGGGATAGCGGCATACTTTACGAAATGCCGTGCATCCCACTCTTGAAGCTCGCGGAAAGCCTTAGGCATCATCGACTGTACACCGGCATGCCGTAAAATGTGACAAAGCTCGTGGAAAAAGATCTCCCGGTGCTTCTCAGGCGGCTCCCGGCAATCAATAACAATTCCCTGGTAACGGCCAATCACTTCAAAATACGAATAAATCGGCTTATAATGGACATAAATGCGCAAATATCGGGAAATTGCCGTAATGTCGATTTGCTTCGGTTTGGTAATACCGATTCTTGAGTAAAATTTTGTAACCCAATCTTCTAAAGAAGTTGTGCAGTAATCATGGAATTTCACTTTAATCACCTCTTAAAAACGTATGTTCCCTATTTAGATTATAAAATAAATCTCCTTCAATTAAAAGAAGGAGATTTAAAAATAATTGAACAATCTTATCAAATATTAATATGATAACTCATCGTAAACGGTATTGTGAATGTTGGCTTGATTACTTTGAAATTTGTTCACATTCCCCTTGTATATTTTTTTAAAAATAATTCAATTATTTTATACATACGCCCTCTGCAGTTCCAAACAGTGCCGATAAAGTTCCCCTGTAACCAGACAGTCACTCAACGCTTCGTGGGAAGAGAAGGTGTCAAGGCCGAGGTATTGTTTTAGGGTCTCAAGTTTATGGTTATCCGTGTCTTTGATGTGCCTTCTTGCAAGGGTGAGAGTATCGACGACTCTAAATTTTTGATAAGGCAGATTTTCAGCATACATGTTATGTAGCAAGAATTTCATATCGAATGGCGCGTTATGGGCGACGAGTGTATCAGATTCAATGAAAGAAAGCAACTCGGGCAATTTTTCTTTGATGGACGGTGCGCCGATTAAGTCATCATTTGTAATGCCGGTTATCCTGGTTATGTTCGTAGGGATGGGTATGCCAGGGTTGACTAAAGTGACGAATTCATCAATCTTTTGATGGTTTTCAAATTTGACGGCCCCGATCTGAATGATTTTGCTGTTTTCTGGTTTCAATCCGGTTGTTTCAAAATCAATAACAGTATAATTATCCGGATAAACTCTCGCTTTTGTGTATTTAAAATAATCGGCTTTGCTGACCTTTGTCATGTTCCTTTTGGCAGGCGTCGACACTATGTTTTCAACAGGTTTTTTATTCTCAGTTTTTGCGCTCTCGATTTCTTTTTTCAGTGCAGTAATTTCAGTGTTTAACATGCTGATTTGCTTTTCGAGTGCATCTTTTTCTTGCTGCAGCTTGATCGTATCCTGGACAACATTTTCTTTTTTCAGTTCCAACTGTTGAATCTCTCCTTTGTTTGGATCTGGTTCGTGGGTGGCAGGCTTGGACTGCTGCATATGTTTTTTAAACCTTTTGATTGAAACAGATCGCGTGATTAGAAGAATGATAGCGATAAAAAGGAAGAAGACACTTGCTTTCCAAAGAACAGCCAACAGGCAGATCAGCCAGGGCGAATGATACCATTTTTCTTTATAGATATTCATGTGAACCCCCACTTGTAAATTTATAAATTTTAATAAGTTTCATCCCAAAAGTCATTTTCATGGACAATCACGATAGGGGAGCCTGCTTTTCTCAGTTGAACGGCTTTTTCAACTTTCCGGCCATAGCAGGAGTAAGCCCAACATGGATTGCCATCAGCTCCGACAATCAGATAATTTGTCTTTTTATTGACGTTATTATTAAAGATTCCACCTTTGTTATGATAATTTCGGCGATTTCATTTCTTGTTGCTCGAGCAGACGTGCCGGTAAAGGAAAAAATCTTATTTTCAAAAGTGATCTCTGGACAGACAGCACAAATACCATTAATTGAAAATTTTTCTTGCAGGGACCGAATCTCCGGTTCATGAATATTATGAGAGAGTTTCGTGTCAATAAAGTTAGCAAAAAACGCGGTCAACATGCTTTTTTCTTCTTTTGTAACGACCCCGTCATGTTTTACTGCAGTTAGTAAGCTATCGATTTCGTCAAATGGGTAGGTACCTTTCAGAAGAAAACTATGATTTTCCATCCATTCTTCCAACTGGTCAATTTCAGTATCATCCAATTTACGATCTGCCAGCATGCCATGTAGAATACCTTCCAGTTCTTGAATGGACACGGTGACTAGGTCATAAAATTCATCAAACTCGTCCTGATGGAGAATACGATTGCAAAGCCATTGGATATCCTGAATTTCTTCTTCGTCAAGCTGACCATCATCTAAAGCGCTATCAATCATAGGTATGATTTCATTAAACGGAGAATTGTTTTCCAAATGCCGATGAAGATTGCACCAATGAAAAACTTCAGCCAGTTCTTCATTAGTAATAATGCCGTCATATTGAATACCTCTGATCAGTCCCATGAGAGAATTAACAGCTTTATGTAATTCAGCTTTTGTTGTATACATGCGGTATTCATTGACTTCGGAATATTGTTTTCCCATTTTATCATTTCCCCCTGGTCAAAAAATTTGTGTTTCGAAAAAGCATCCAAAGCCAAAACTTTAGATGCTTAATCATCCTCTTTTTATTTTTTCCCCTTTATTTTCTTACTAAGGCTAAAATGCCTGAGATAGCGATTAGAATACCACTAAGAATACCAAAATAGCTAATAAACACGATATTCAAGATACCGCACACAATAATAAGGATTCCGAAAAGGACTCGCTTTTTGTTAATGATGCAGGAAAAAATAATTGCGAGAATCGAAACAAGAATACAAGCAATGCCAAGGCCAGTTACTCCATCTGAACCACTTGCTTCAAACGCTTTAGCTACAGCCCCAACGGTCATTGCCAAAATGCCGCCTATTATGCCGAAAACACCGCCAATTATTCCAAGGACCATTTCGGCTACCCGGCTTGTCGTACTTTTGCTTACAACTTTTTCTGTTTCCATAAGGCTCCCCCCAAAAAGTACTTTTTATAATTTATGTAAACTCTAAAAAAGAGCATACACCATTTTTAACTATATACGTTTTTTATATTTTTGTTTCTGGAACTAATCGGAAGAATTTTCATCATTCCGTTCTTTTGCTTTCTGGGCAACCCATTCAAAATGCCGCCGAATTTCATCAATATCATCTTTTGAAAGATTTTTCCATTTATCGATGTCAAAAAAACCAATTTTCTCAATGCCATATTCTTTAATCAGTTTGTTGATTTCAGCCAGTGAATCGTCTTCATCGTTTAATGTGCGAATATCGGTGCGGCCAAGGAGATAGTCAGTTGTTACATCAAAAAAGTCGGCGATTTTTTGAAGAGTCTCATAATCAGGCTCACGCTTTCCTTGCTCATAATTGGCAATTTGCCCTCGAGAATAACCTAATTTATCCGCTAGTTCATACTGGCTTAAACCTTTTTGCTTTCTTAAAGCAGATAACCGTTTGCCAAACATCCGATATTCCTCCTTATAGTTACCAAAAGAAAGACGCGGCAACGACGGCTGTATATAGTCAAAAAGTCAAAAGCGCATGTACGAAAACAGAACGTCCTCGCATAAACATCAGTTAAGAGGTAATATGTATGCGGGGATAAAGGAAATTCAGGACGGAAATGCAAAGAATGTGATTCATTCAAAATTCGTCAACTTGAGCGACAAGAAAAAGAATGTATATTTTTGAATCTTTTTGAATCAAGGTCAACTAATCCGAAGACTTTTCATCATTCCGTTCTTTTGCTTTCTGGGCAACCCATTCAAAATGTCGCCTGATTTCATCAATATCATCTTTTGAAAGATTTTTCCATTTATCAATGTCAAAAAAGCCAAATTGGTCAAATCCATACTGCTCGATAAGTTTAGAGATCTCTTCAAAGGAATTGAACTTCTTGTCTTTCTTGTCTTCTTCTCCTGTTAGATAAGAAACATTTACTCCATATTTATCAGCCAGTTTTCTTAACGTATCTATAGATGGCTCATTTCTTCCTTGTTCGTAATATCCGTATCCACTTTCTGACATTCCTAAGAAATCTGCAACGTCTTTCTGTGTTAATTTGTGCTTCTTTCTAAGTTCTTTTAACCTTTCAGAGAGTATTGACATCCTAATACTCCTTTACCATTTCTTATAGTCAATTATACAACAAATAGTTGGATTGAATATATTTTTTTAAAAATACAACAAAAAATTGTGGGCTTGCTATTGACATACAACATTTTGTTGCGTATTATTAAGACAACGAAATGTTGGGGGGTGCGAAGTTGACTCAGCGAAGAGATTACTTAATTTTTATGAGAAAACAAAAAAGTTTAACGCAAAAAGATGTGGTTAACATTCTCAAAAGGGAATATAACATCAAAATAACTGAAAGTTACTATGGAATGATTGAACAAGGCGCAAGAACTCCAAGTTTAAATGTGGCTCTTGCTATATCGAGCATTTTTAACGCGAATCCAGAGTCTATTTTTTTAACAAACAGCACAACAAAATGTTGTGAAAAAGAAATACCAAGAAGATAAAAGTAAACATCCCATTAGCTGAATAGAAAGCAGTCGCAGTACTCGTGACTAGAAATAAAACATGTCATGTTTGCAACAGCAAGAAAGTGGCACTGCAAATGACAGTGATTTTAATCCAAATGCAACTGAATTTAACTTACTAAAAAATACTGTCACATTTCAATGAATCCATTGGTACAGAAGGGGGAAGTCACTAATGAAACTTGGAAAGGAAATGGCGAATGCCCGGAAGCGGAAAGGGATTACCCAGGAAGGCCTCGCATCAAATACGCCGGTTTCGCGGGAAAGCATTGCCAAATATGAAACAGGGGCCAGGACATTTCCAGATGATTTGCGTTCAGTGATGGCCAATGAGCTGGATGATGTGGAATTTTACTTTCTGGCCTGGTGCGATGCTGCAGGAAAGGTGTCGATCCCATATTTCAATGGTGAAAACATCGATCATCATCCGACAAGCATGGCTTTTCTGGTGCAGGCAGAAACGAACGAGGCGTTGGATAAACTGCAAGACATTCCCTGGGCAAAACCGGTACATACACGAACAGCACAAGAGCTCGAGGAAACGAAGAAACTCATTTTCGAATTACTGGATGCGGCAGCCAGCATGGTCAATCTTGTAGGGGTGATATGTAATGAGCACCAATTTTCCATGAAACAACTTTTTACGCAGTGGCGGCTGTCTCTCCGATCTCGTAATTACATTGATAAAGATTTTTAATGCAAGAGGTGATGCCAAATGTCCATGTTAAAAGTTGAAATCGATGAACAGGAAGTACGGAATCTTTACCTGGAAAGAATCGAAGAAAAACTGAAACAAGTGGATGCAGAGCTTGTGTTTTGGGATTCAGCCGAGCTGAAGCGTCGCACTGGTATGAGCTGGAACACCATTCTAAAGGAATTTTTCTACGACGAACGCTTTCCAAAATACAAAGTTGGCCGAGATTGGCGCTTCCCGGCGGAAGAAACAAAACAGTTTCTATTAACTTGGCTAAAAGAGCAGCCGAGACATTGAGGAGGAAATGAAATGTTGAAAGTTGACCAATTTTTGCGGCAGGATTTGGCCAAGGCAATCGTTGAGTACAAATGTGCATTTGAACTCAGCAAGGAGGCTACAGCATTGCTGATCCGTGAAAATGACTTTGAAAAGAGCATCCAGTATACGGAAGATCTGCTGAAATCGCTTAAAGCGTTGCAGAAGATGAAAGAGAAAAGGGAAATGCTGGAGCGGATCCATAAGGTGGCTATTGAGTTACAACAACAAAATGTTGATATCAAAACGATCGTTTTGAAGAAAGCAGGTATATGAGATGGGCGGCGTATTCTTTCTAATTTTGTTTCTGCCGGCGCTGCTGATCGGTTATGGCGTACTTTGCGCGTGGGTGGGTGATGGAGATGAATGAAACGGATTTTGATACGCTGTGGGCAGATTTTTTGGATGTGCCAATTGATTTGGAACATCAAATAGCAGTTTTCCCTTTTTTCTTAGGCCGTATCAAGGCTATGTTAAAAAATAAAGAAACAATTTCGAAAGAAGAATTATGTGATGCGTTGAAAAAGTCAATTCAACACGCAACGTCCATATAACCATATCGGCGAGAATCCTTATTCTTGCCGTGAGAGGCTGAAATACCCGGAAAACATGCGTTTTCAGCGTCTCACGGTGCGAATAAGGCACTACTGATCTTTGACAACTGAATAAAGAGGAGGTGGAATGATTGACGCTCACTAGGAAAGAAAAACGGGAGATCAGGCTTGAAATTTGCCATAATATGGACCTTTATTGCAAGTCTTGCCCAATTCGTGGGAACAAAAAAGTCAATCATAACACGGTTTATTGCCGGAAAAACTGCCTGGTTGGTGCCCTTCTGCAAGAATTGGCATTCAAACTTATAGAGGATGAAAAGCAACTGGATCACAGTTTGGCGAAAACCGGCACTTGGACGGAAGAAGAAGATTTTTACCTCATCCATCATGCAAGCTTATATGATGACGAGCATCTTGCAATGCGCTTGAACCGGACGCCGGTTTCGGTGCATAGGAGAATGATTCATTTGAACTTATTAGAAAAAGTACGCAATTAAAAAAAGGAGGGAAACCATGGGTAATTTGCTTCTGGATGAAAGACCAATTATTGTTATTCCTTCACTTGCTGAAAAAATCGGCTTGAATGAGGCAATCATCTTGCAACAGTTAAATTACTGGCTGCAAAAAAGCAACCACATCTATGAAGGGAAACCATGGGTCTACAACACCTATGAGGATTGGGAAGAGCAATTCCCGTTCTGGTCTATCAGCACCATCCGCCGGGCCATTTCTAAACTTGAGAAAGAAGGATTCATCATTACAAACAATTTCAACCGTTCACAAATTGATAAAACAAAATGGTACACAATTGATTTTGAAAAGGTGGAGAGGTTGAACAGTCCATCTGTTCAAAATGAGCAGTCGACAGGTCAAAATGAGCAGTCCAGCTGTTCAAAATGGACAGACGATCTGTTCAAAATGGACAGACCAATACCAGAGAGTACTACAGAGAGTACTTCAGAGATTACGACAGAGATTACTTCTTCTTCTTCGGAAGAGTGCATTCCCAAATTGGAAAAAGACGAAGAAGCAAAAAAGGCCATTGCGTTTTTTGAACAAAATGGCTTTGGTGTGGTCGGATCTTATGTCGCCGAAAAAATTTATTTCTGGTGTGAGGATCTGTCAGTGGATTTGGTTATCGAAGCAATGAAAAATGCAGTGGAGCGCGGCGCAACAGGCTGGAAGTATTGCGAAGCCATCCTAAAGGACTGGGCAAGCAAAGGCATACAGACCGTTGAGCAGGCTCGTGCATTGCAGCTGAAATACAAGGAAGAGCGATCGAGGCTAAAGCGTTATGGAAGCAGATCC
>NZ_JARTJQ010000147.1:0-4878 GCF_036225245.1 Weizmannia sp. CD-2023 | reverse complement strand
CATGAAACATCCGCAGCCAGTAAAAATACAGTCAGCCCCATAAGCTTTTTTTAACATCCAGCAGCCCCCTCAGCTCAGCACTTTTTTATGAAAACTCGGCTATAACTTCCCATCCCGCCCAAAACAACAGCAGGACGCTATCTGCTGCCGCGTTTTTCAGCATTCTTAATGCGTTTTGATCAGGATGGCACCCATCACAATACAGAATGCTGAAAGGTACATCCACCAGGTTGACAGTATAGGGAAACCCGATAATACATCGAATATTTCAATCAGCACAAATACCTTTTGGGTTTTCGGGGAAAATTCCCGGTAGGCTTTCCATTCTTTTCTGAACTGCAAAATGCCAAACGGAAGAAGAATCACCCCAGCCACCACCAAAATCACGCCAGCCAGTTTCAAAAAATCATCCCCTGTCTGCAAGCGATACTTCCTATATTAAATATTGCGGGCACACTTCTTGTGCATTGAATATTGTGAAATCATCTGCAGCAACATTATTCTCCCGAGCCCCACTTGGCAAAACAGAAAGCCGGGCATTGATAATCATATTTTTGCAAATTGATCTTCCTTTTCCTACCCAAATAGCCTAAATTATTTTGCACAAATCGCTCCCGCGTTCCCATTTCTTATGTTTATAACATTGGAATGTTGCATATTATTAAATAATATAAAGGATTTCCTGCCTTTCTGGAAGAATAGATTACGATGAAGATATGTTATGGGAGCTGGTCAAATGAGCAAAGGAATAAAAATCTTGTTAAAATCATTCATATTTGCCATTCTGCTTGTGGGGGTCATCAGGGGATTTTTCATTGCCCCTTATATGGTTGAAGGGGAATCAATGGAGCCGACACTTCATAACCATGATAAAATTCTCGTCTATAAAGCCCATTCTGCTGCCGATTACCAAAGAGGCGACATCGTCATCATCAAGGGGGAAACAGAAAACTATGTAAAGCGGATTATTGGCCTTCCCGGAGATACAATTCAAGTCAAAAATGACCATCTCTATATTAATGGGAAATTGCACAAAGAGCCTTACCTTGCGAAAAACCTGAAAGCAGCACGTAAAGAAGGCAGCAAGCTGACGAATAATTTCGGGCCTCTCACCGTGCCAAAAAATAAATATTTCGTAATGGGCGATAACCGGATGTACAGCGAAGACAGCAGAAACGGGCTCGGCCTTATTCCGAAGAAAGAACTGGCGGGAAAAACCGAAGCGGTATTTTACCCGCTCTCGCAAATCCGGGAAGTCCGTTAACTATTCTTGCGGGCAGAGCCGGTATCTATTAATAAAAAGCAGGGGGGAATTTCCTTGAAACACGCTTTAGTGGCAGGCAGAACCGGCATGCTTCCCGCTTTACATCAATGAATTTCAAATTTCTTCCCCTAATGCTTTTAAAATATTGCTCCAATCAACAAGAAAATAATGCTTGCTAATAAGAAAGCTGAAGGAACACCTATTAAGCCTCTATTTAGATATAACTTAAATCCATCATACTTTGTATTAAACGATAATCTGGGGATATAATACGAAATCAAGATAATCACTGATACCACAATAAAGATAGCTGTAATACTGTCCATCGTTTTCATCACCTCTTAATAAGATTATCGTGCCCATTAATTTCCGTTTTTTCTATCCTGAAAAATTGCACCGGCTGATTTTCATTCTTCTGCTGGTGCCGCGTTCACTGCGGCATGGGTGTCTAAATCCAAATAGTTTGCCACTCTTTATATTTGCACTCAGAGGAGCAAATATGGCTCCTAATATGGTTTCTGCTACAGTCCAGGCAATGACTGGACTTAACGCTACAGGTGGTGCCTTGATACCTCGTTTCATTGCCGGTAAAAATCTATAGGGATTGAGGCATTTTGCCCATGATTTCTTCAGCTTCTTTTATGACATGGTCAATCAATGCTTTTGCCGTTTGATGTTTTGCGAGCCGCGGGCTTTGGCCGGACCAAAGTGACATAAACTCACGGTTGTTCTGCTTTCCGGCAGCCTTTCTGATATCCTGTGTGAGCGCATTTTGCACGGGATAATCCGGAAAAAGCGCTTCATGCGGCTTCATTTCCGAGATAAACGCATTTTTTACGCCTCTTGCCCATTTTCCGGAAAATGACCGGGTGAGGACAAGCTCATCTTCTTTCGCATGGAGAACGGCTTCCTTATGGGCCTGATGTGCGCCGCTTTCCTTACAGGCCAGGAAGGCGGTTCCCATTTGCACGCCTTTTGCCCCCAAGCAAAGCGCTGCTGCAAGCCCCCTGCCATCCATCATGCCGCCTGCCGCAATGACGGGAATCCGGACATTGTCGGCAACCTGGGGAACCAGTGACATCAGGCCAATCATGCTTTCCTCATGGTCTTTCAAAAAGTTTCCCCGGTGGCCCCCCGCTTCACTGCCTTGCGCAACCACCATATCCATCCCGGCCTGCTCCGCTTCAACCGCTTCATCGACGGTTGTTGCCGTTCCAATTAGGAGGATCCCGTTTTGTTTCAGCCTTTCGATCACTTCCCCGGAAGGTATTCCAAAAGTAAATGAACAAACAGGCACTTTCTCTTCGACAGCCACTTGCACCTGTGCCAAAAATTGATTTTGCACGCGATGAAGATCAGGAACTTCTATTTCTGCTTTTGCCTCCACCTTTAACTGTTTGCGGATCCGATTTAAAATGTCATTTGCGGCTGTTATTTTTTCATTTGCCGCTTCAAACCCGCCGGGAACAAAAAAATTGATGCCAAAAGGGTTTCCGGTTAACTGTTTGATTTCCCGGATTTGTTCTTTTGTTTGAGCAGCGGTTAAGTACCCCGCCCCGATCATGCCCAGCCCGCCGGCGTTTGACACCGCAGCCACCAACTCTGGTGTTGTGATGCCCCCTGCCATCGGAGCCTGAATCAACGGGTACCGTGTTTTCAGCCGTTTGGCCAAATCGTTTTTCAACATCCAAATTCCTCCCTTTTGCCTTTCCCCCATTGTAACAGGTTTCCATATTGTTTTAAACGTTTTCAAAATAACGAAAACATTATTTGGAGGAGGCAACCGTTCCTTGGTGAAAAACCATTTTCCAGCTCCTGTCCGTATATTTCCAAATGGAACTGCGCAAGGTTTGCTGCTTTCTTGTTCGGTCGTCCACCCTGCAGGTTGCAAGGACCACGCCATCAGCCAATGGATGCATTTCAAAATCTGTAAGCGCCATCTCCCTCACCCCAATGCCGCCCGGTCCGGTATATTTCCGTTTATGCCAGATGTTTCCCGATGAGCCGAATTCAAAAAGAGATTACCCAACAATGCGCCCAATTTTGCCGGATCCGAGCGTGTCGAAAGTTCAAGCAGCGATTTTTCCAATTGGAGGATATGTTCTTTAAGTGACAAGATTTTGCATCCTGTCTTCTTTAAGATTTGTTTACTATGCTACATGCTACATAAAGCGAACGAAATTTTGCCATTCTGTTGCCTGTCCAAATGAATGATGTGATTTGCATGAGTTTTAAAGCAGAGATTTTCAAAATATGGGCAGAAAAAACCTTTCTGTATCAATATGTTGTATTTGTGTTGTTTTTCTGTTATAATTTTATCAGTGTAAAGCCCGAGTCCCGCAAAAAATTCCTGCGCACGACGGATAACATGAAACTGCCCGCTGCAATATTTTTACTACTAACTGCGTCTTCAACTTCTAACAAACTTTCCGAACGAAGCATATGTTTTAAAAAAAGAACAATGGGTAAACAAAGAAGAGGTGATAACATATGAGAAACAGAATTTTCAACTTCATTATTGACGGACGATTGATTACGGTAAAAGGAAAGTCCGTTAAAGAAGCAAAGCGCCATGCACAACAAATTGCGCGAAGCATGAAAACGGAAGAAAACATGGGCAACCAGTCAGCCATCTGATTGGTTGCCTTTTCCATTTTTCCGGATAAACAGGCATCTCAGCGGTAAAGAAATGTTTAGTTTTTTATAATATTATTATGTAAACTAGTTCCCGTTTTTTGGAGCGTGGCTGTCCCGTTCTTTTGAAAAATGGCGTGTATTCCACACGCCATTTTTTTAGTGCCGGTTTGTCGGCAGCTTTTCACTCGGGCTTCCGTTCCCCTGCCGTTTTTTATTTTGTTCCTGCTTCTTTTGCTGTTCATTCAGCTTCTGCACATATTTATGGGTGTTGTCCATGTTTATACCTCCTTCCGTCCTTGTTACTTTAACCAAGACCCGGGCAGCCATGCACGCATTTTGGATTTCCAGACGGATTTGCTTTCATCATTGTGCAATTTTACAGTGATATTGCCAATTTCTCATTTCACCATTTTGCACGTTTTTTTACTTGCTTTTCCATTCTAAAAATTCGAGCCGGTTTCCGAATGGATCTGTTGCGTAAATGCGCGCTGCTCCTGGGAGCTTGCCGTCTTCTGCCCACTTAACTTGATAGCGAGCAAACCTGTCTTTCAAGCTTTCGAGATTTCTGACTTCAAATGCAGGATGCGCTTTTTTGGCGGGTAAAAAAGGTTCTTCAATGCCGATATGGATTTGTATTTTTCCGTTTTGAAACCAGCAGCCGCCGCGTTTTTTCAATTCTGCCGGTTTTTCAACTTCTGTAAATCCGAGGATTTCCGCGTAGAACTTTTTGGCTGTCTGTTCACTGCCACGTGGAGCAGCAAGCTGGACATGGTCGATTGTGATAAAATGAAATGCCACCCTCATCCCTCCTCCCCTTAATCTTACATTCCTTCTTTTATCATTTAAATAATGGCTTTTTCATCTTAATTGATATGTTTTACTTATGAGTTAGCACGCCCCGGCATGCTTTTTTCATGAGCCTGCCAGAAAAAAAGCACACGGGGGGGGGGTAACCCGCCGTGCGCTTTGTAAAAAAT
>NZ_JARTJQ010000146.1:5760-6394 GCF_036225245.1 Weizmannia sp. CD-2023 | reverse complement strand
TACGTGCTTTTTGAACGGATATTCGGGTGACGCATTTCGTCCCATTCCGTTTCAGATACATAGATGGCGGCATTTGGAAATGAAGGGACATATCCATTTGTATCATCTGGCATGGTCAAGCCGCATGCATGGTCAAAATGCAAATGCGTCATGAGCACAATGTCGATATCCTCCCGTGTCAACCCGAATGCGCTTAATGAACGGTCGATCTGCGACTCCTCTGTGACGCCGTAATTCCGCTTCTGCTTGTCTGTCAGTTTTCCGTTGCCAATCCCGGACTCAATGAGAATGTTTTTCCCGTACAGCTGAAAAAAGATCGGGTCTGTCCGAAGTTCAATCTGGTTTTTTTCATTATATGGATATTTCCGCGACCAGAGCGGTTTCGGAACAACGCCAAACATGGCACCGCCATCCAGATGCGTGACGCCACCATCGAGCCAGTAAAGTGTCATTTCACCGACTGTTAAATGTTCCATTCTTCTCCCTCCTGTAATCGGTTTCAATTCATTATATTCGCCACCATTTCCCATTTTTCCTGCCTGTGTCGCGTTGTAAAAAAGGCGATCCTGCCTGTCCGCTTTGCCCTGTGGTGTTTCCCCGCCAATTCTGTAATGCAAAAAATTGAAAATGCCGT
>NZ_JARTJQ010000146.1:0-5712 GCF_036225245.1 Weizmannia sp. CD-2023 | reverse complement strand
AAAAATCGAAAATACCGGTCCCGTTTTTCTCAGCCTGTTCCGCTTTGCAAAAATTGAAAATGCTGACCCCTTTTTTCCCAGCTGTTCCGACTTGCAAAAAAGGAAAATGCCACTCCCATTTTCCCTGCCTGCTTCGCTTTGCAAAAATCGAAAATACCGGTCCTGTTTCCCCAGCCTGTTCCGGGTTGCAAAAAAATTGAAAATGCCGTTCCCGTTTTTCCATGTCTGGTGCACGATGCAAAAAAAAGCGCCCCGCACTGCCATTATCCTTGCAGTGCGCCGGGCGCGTTGCGGTATTTTGCCTCACAGCGGTAAATGCGCTGCCCTTGTGCGGAAAACTTTTCTTCATATTCTGTCATGACATTGCCGGAAAAATCACTGCGATGCAAATCAAGGCTGATATTTTTTAACTGCAGGCCATATTCCGAAAAACTTTGCAGCGAGTATTCAAACAGACCTTGGTTGTCCGTTTTTAAATGAATTTCCCCGCCGTCCGCCAAAATGTCTTCATACAGCTGCAAAAAAGTGCGGTATGTGAGTCGCCGTTTTTCATGGCGTTTTTTTGGCCACGGGTCGGAAAAATTCAAATAAATCTGTTCGACATCGCCTTTTGCAAAAAATTCCCGCAGCTTTGCACCGTCCACATTTAACAATTTTACATTCGGGCGGTTTTTTTCAATCAGTTTATCGAGTGCAGACACGATCACGCTCGGCTGTTTTTCGATCCCGAGAAAATTGATTTCGGGATGCTGTTCCGCCATTTCAGAAATAAACCGGCCTTTCCCTGTTCCGATTTCAATATGGAGCGGGTTGCCGTTTCCAAACAGCGCCTGCCAATGGCCGCGCCATTTTTCCGGGTCAGGTACGACGAATTGCGGGTACTTTTTTAATTTTTCTTCCGCCCACGGCTTATTCCGTAATCTCATAAAAACACCCCAACTTATATTTTTTGGCAAAAGCCTGGCCTATCTGCATAAAAAAAGAGACAGGTTAAACAATAGAGTATGTATGGAGGTACCGGTGCAAGGCCTTCATGCACATGTCAACAGCTGCATATCTCTAGTGAAGGATGTGTTCCACTTGGCACTCAGCCATCGCGACCAGTTAACCTTATTAACGGATATTTTGTACGATCATCAAACAGACTGCTGCGGATCTGTTTCGGAATGTGAACAATTGGAAAGGCTGGTCAAATCATTGCTCGTCAATCCGGCTGTCGCAAATGATATGAAACAAACGCTGACAGATGTGTACAGCTACAGCCAGGCGGGAAAATATGCCCAGCATTTGGACGACCATATTGAAGCCCACCAAAACAAGCTCGGGGAATGGGTTGACCAGCTGAACACCTATTTTTAAAGAATGAAGAGCGGCAAAAAGAAGAGGAACCATCACCCGGTTTCTCTTCTTTTTCGTTCGAAACCGGTACACTTTTTTCGCTGCAAGCCCTCAACTGGCAGTTTCTCTAAAAAAGAAGACCCAGGCAAACGCGATGCAGCCTTCTTTTATTTTTTCACGCCGCCATGCACGTTCTGCAAAAAATCAAGCCAGCGTTGCATTTCTTCGTACCGGCCTTTTTCTTTATGCCAGCAAATCATCACAATCGCTTGGTAAATGGTGTGCCATTTCATCCGGAGCGAAAGGCTTGCGGTCATTTTCGTGCCGTATTGCAGCAACCACCTTTCCCAATTTTCGGGCGGAATGTAGGCGTACAGGAGCATGCCGATGTCCATCGCCGGATCGCCGATCAGCGGGCCGTCCCAATCGATCAGAAACAATTCATTTTCGTTTGATAAAAGCCAGTTGTTATGATTGATATCGCCGTGGCAGACGACACAATCCCCGTATGCAACGTTCGGCTGTTCACGTTCGAGAAATTCAAGGGCATCCAGAACACCTGGTGCATCGGGCCATTCCCCTTTTGCGCCGGATTTAAGATCATGCAGCATGTTTTCAGGCTTCATCGATTCCAGCCCGAGCCTTTGCAGCATCGTTAAAAGCGGTTTTGAATCGTGAATTTTTTTCAGCATCTTGGCAACGCGTTCTTCTTCCATTTCGTAAGGCTTTAGTTCCCTGCCCTCCACCCACTGCTGGGCCGTGATGGTGTCGCCGTTTTCTAGCCTTTTCGTCCAGACAAGCTTCGGGACAATGCCTTCAGCGGATAACACGGCCAGAAACGGCGATGAATTCCGTTTTAAAAAGAGGGATTGTTCCTGGTATTTGGCATAGAAGGCTTCTCCTGTCGCCCCCCCTGCCGGCATGATCTCCCAGCCTTTTCCTAATATATCTTCCAACATGTTCACCTTCAAATTCAGTAAGTCAACCTCACACCGATGAAAAAACAGCGATATCCCTGTTATAAAGCCAGGAAAAGTAGGATTTGTAAAAAAGTAAAAATGCCATTCCATTTTACACAAAACATTGGCGCGGATTCTTCCTGTTTGCTGAAAAATCCGCAGCTGCCGGTTTTTTCACTCGGCAAACGGAGACAAAAACAAAAAAAGACAGCTATTGGCAAGTATCATTCACAATAGCCACCTTTCAATAAATTTTATCGCTTTTTGACTTTTTTCGTCAAGCGTAATTTTGGTTTGCCGCGGGGCCGGTTTTCCCCGAAATATTGAAATACCGGGAAGGCAGCTGTTTGTCCCAAAAATTTTCCAATGTTTGCAAGAAAAATCTCCGCTCTATTCCCCGCCGCCGTGACGAGCAGCCTCGTTCGTTCCGGCACTTTTTTTGTCCAGGCATTCGTTAAGCAGCACTTGGGCCGACTTCAGTTGCATATATTTAAACGGTGAGCGCAAATTTCGCTGTTGCCGGAACCATTCGACATGCGGGCGTTTGTCAAGAATATGGAGGCCATCCGGCGCATCCGGCCATTGAATAAACCCGTTCCGGCAAATGAGCGCCCTTTCGACCGGAAAGGTGATATCATGCCGTTTCAGAATGCTGCGCACGATTTTTTCCGTCCGCGCGAGGGCAATGGCCGGATTTAAAATATTTTCTTCGTTCCCGGCTGTCCGCTTCTTCCAGAAACGGCCGTTCGACCCGAAAAAGACGGCATCCTTTTCTTTTTCCACAAAGGCAATACACCATACCGCCATTGGCGAAATCAAAAGATGTTCCATTTCCAAAACGGCTTTTTTGAATGAAAAAACCGGCCGGTACATCAATAAAAATGTATCCGGAAATCTTTGCAAAAAATATTTTAAGTCCGGGTCAAAATAAAGGACGGCTGGGATTTCGGACTGTTGCAGCAAAGTGGAACTGGCCCATTTCAGCTGGAACCGGAACAGCTGGTCGAGAAATAATTTTTTTAACTGGTCTTCCGTCTCCGGCAAAAAGGCAAGCTGCGGGGCAAAATCCAATTCCCCGGGTGGCGCGTGGAAAACCGGCGCGTCCGGCTCCTCTATTTCGGCCGTATCTTTTCTTTTTAACCAGTGTTTCATGCGGGAAAGGACCTGGCGCGATTCTTCCTGCGCAGGCGCTTCCTCTTCTTCCTCCGGCCCGTTTTCCCAGTTTTCCCGGAATTTTTCCCACTGTTGTTTTTTCAGCCGGATAAACTGGTTGGTGTAGCGGATTAAGTCTGTTTCATAACGTGATACAAAGTCTTGCATTTTTAATAACTGTCCCATTTTCCTTTTCCCTTACTTCAAATTCTGTGCATCAGCTAGCCTGAAAGACTGCACGATTTCGTATTTTGGCGTTTGATGGAGATTCGTCCGGTAGAGCACGATCCGGTCTGCCGAAAAAGGCACCGGTTCAGGCGAAAACGCATCCAGCATGCCGTCAGCAAAAGGTCTGTCACCGTCCCATTTCCGCGCCAGCGTCATATGCGGGTGAAACGGTCTTCGATCAAGTGAAAAACCTGCTTCAAGGCAGCAGCCGGCCACCATTGTCTCAAGATCAGAAAGCGGCGGTGATTCCTGTATGCCTGCAAAGAGTACACGCGGTTCGTCTTTTTTCCCAAAAGTACCGAAGTGGTCGAACACAAGCGGCAGCACGTG
The DNA here is from genome assembly GCF_036225245.1 of Weizmannia sp. CD-2023. Classification (NCBI taxonomy): domain Bacteria; kingdom Bacillati; phylum Bacillota; class Bacilli; order Caryophanales; family Bacillaceae; genus Heyndrickxia; species Weizmannia sp. CD-2023. The sequence continues at coordinate 1,705 of NZ_JARTJQ010000146.1, read as the reverse complement.
GAATGCACCGATTTGATCTGCAATCAGCCGGTTCGCTTTTTCCAATTGCGCCTCTTCTGCCGCTCCCAAAAAGGCAAGGGTAATATGAAGATCATCGCGGTGCACCCATCGCTTAAACGGCAGGCTCCCTTTCAAGCCGGCCGTTGCCTGCTGCAATTTTTGTTTGAACGCTTCCGGCAGCAAGACGGCATAAAAATAATGGTTTGCCATCGCTTTTTTCGCCCCTGTCCATCGTGGTTTTGTGTTTATTTTAACAAAAACTGCCCTGCAGGTATACTGTGCAAAATCTGGTTTCCGGCATTTCCGATGTTTTCATTTTTCCGAATAGGGTATATAAATATGTTAAGGGGGGAGAGCTGGAGTGAAGATTGGCGACCATGTCATGTACAAAGGTGAGAATTGTGAAATCGTATTTATTTACAAAAGCGGGTATTGTGAACTGAAGAAGCCATTTCTTCATCAAATTGTGCTTGCCCACATGTCGGAGCTTGAACCGGCAGGAGAAGAAGAAGCCAGGCTCCAAAAATAGCAAGGGGCATTCCTTTAACCGTTCCTCCGGCTAAAGGAATGCCCCTTCTTTTATTTTGGCGCGCCCGGCACCGCTGCCGAAAGAGCATGAATCTCCCTGTCAAAAGCTTGCTGCAGTTTTAACGTTATTGCGCCTGGTGTGCCGTCTGCAACGGGTTTACCGTCAATGTCCACAATCGGCATGATTTCGGATGTCGTGCTTGTCATCAAGACTTCATCCGCCGCGCGCAAATCCGCTACCGTAAACGGCTCTTCCCGGAAAGGAATGCCTTCTTTCCCGCAAATGCCAAAGACCACTTGTCTTGTAATCCCGTTTAAAATGAGGTTCGTTGCCGGATGTGTCAAGAGCACGCCGTCTTTTACGATAAATACATTCGACGACGAGCCTTCTGTCACTGTTTCGCCGCGGTGCTGGATTGCCTCATAAGCGCCGTTTTCCACAGCTTTTTGTTTGGCGAGCACATTGCCGAGCAGGTTCAGGCTTTTGATGTCGCAGCGCAGCCAGCGGATGTCTTCCGCAAGCACCGCTTTTACGCCTTTTCTCATTTTTTCAAGCGGCCGTTCCATTTCACTCGTGTATGCAACAAACGTCGTTTCGCTTGTTTCCGGAAAATGGTGTTTCCGCTTGGCAACGCCGCGCGTAAATTGCAAATAGACAATGCCTGTATCGAGGCGGTTTGCTGCAACCAGTGCTTCCAGTTGTGCCGTGAGCTGCTCCATTGTATACGGAATGTGGAGCGAAAGTTTTTCCGCGCTTTGATAGAGCCGCTTTAAATGCATTTCGCTTGTAAAAAGCCTGCCCCCGTATACGCGGACCACTTCGTAAATGCCATCCCCGAACTGATAACCACGGTCTTCAATATCAACGCTTGCTTCTCCCCTGTCGATCAGGGTGCCGTTTAAAACCAGTTTCTCCATGATGCAACCCCTTTGCCTTTTTTCATTTTATTGCGGCTTTCCCGCTCGTTCTTCTGCTTGCTTGCGGCCCGCCGGCATTGACGCAGCTAAAGTCACGCGTGCTTCCCTGCCAGTTCATAAATGGTCTGTGCATAAATAGCCGTTGCTTTAAGCAAATCTTCCACATACATGTACTCATCTTTCTGGTGCATGACATCTTCGCGGCCCGGGAAAAGCGCCCCAAATGCCACACCTTTTTTAAGGGTACGTGCATATGTAC
>NZ_JARTJQ010000145.1:0-3413 GCF_036225245.1 Weizmannia sp. CD-2023 | reverse complement strand
GCCCAAGAAGCCCAAGAAGACCTCGAGACAAAGCGGAAGCGGTTGGAGAAAATCCGGGAACAGTATCGAAAAAAAGAAAAATAGGCTTGCAAATGAACCATAAGGAAGTCAGGATCTGCCGCCGTTTAACGACGACAATTTGCCGTTTTAAGGGGTGAAAAAGCATGCAGGACAAGCAAATTGAATGGCAAAAGCAGGTAATCCGTGAAGAAATGCATGATTACGGGAAAACGGATGAACAGCCTGTAAAAAAGGTTGAAAAATAAAAAAGCCAGGCATTTTCAGCCCGGAGAAAAACCATATCGACGCAATCATTATAGCATACACAGAAGGGGCGTGTCGATATTGGCTGAAAAGCGAATTGGAGAAATAGAGCTTTTGGAAGACTTGACGATTAAACAAGCCATTGAACCGGATAAAGTGATCATCGTTGTCCTGGATGGGAAGCGCGGAATTGCCCGCAAATGTGAAGCAGTTGAGCATGGTAGCACGATCATCGAGACAGTGAATGGGAAATCGAAAAAAATTACGTTTATAGAGTCCTATCTTACCTAATTCATAGCCGATTTAGCTTTTGTTTAAACCTATTATGATATTTTACATGTACCAATAACAGAGAAATCTCGGTACAAAAATACGCTGCACGGTCCGGTCCGGGATCTTGCAGCAAAGGGTTGGTGTTGAAATTTGCTACGGAAAAAACCTGTCGACAGAAAAATATTAAGCCAAAAAGAACGGCTTTTGCTGATTGAATGGCTATATGTAATCACCGGTTTCACCCGGTCGTTTTGGAAAGAAAAGAGCGATGCAGAAATCATCCGTTTATATGAGTCCAATCTTGAAATGAACCAGATGGAAGATGAGTTTGTAAGATGAATTGGTTGGTGAAATGTTATGGAGCCCAAAATTATCATCAAAGACAGCCGGCAGAAGTGGATGGTGGAGGAAGATAGAAAATACGTTTGTCAAACGTTTTGCAAGCAGCACAAACGATGTTCAACCCGTTTAGGGTATGATTGCAAAAAATTTGGCGGTGACAGAATACCGAAATTTAAAAAATAAGGTGGAACCTTTGGAGAAACCGAAAGATTAAAAAGAGAACGGGACGCTGATTCCGTTCTCTTAGGAAAGGGATGTTTTGACGTGAATGAATTGGAAAACAGTATTAATTTCCTTAAAGAACAGCTCATTGCTGCGGGAGAAAAGTGGAAAGGCGGCATGGATGTTGAACCAATGAGAGACTGTCTGGCAATTGTTGAAGCCATCAATGTCCTAGAAGAAAGGGCATTCGGCAGGATGATTACAACGATCGCTTACATTCTGTGAGGAGGTGGGATTCATGCAAAATGTTTTGGAATTTGAAGAACTGATGATCAATATTTTAGACGAACCTTCAAAGTTTAAATTTCATTTTTCCGAAAACGGGATTAAAATTAGCGCTTGGATTAAAGAAGCTGTGAATTTAGGAAACGGGCTGTGCATTGCATTTGATGGCGGATCTCTGCTCGTTTGGAAAGATAACCGCGTTGTAAAGTGCAGACGACCGTCCGATTTAATTACGTATTGTGAGCTTTGCTTTTCGGTTTTTAATGAATTTGATGAGAATATCGGTTATCTGTATGTGCCTGCGCGTAAAAGGTGATCTATTTGAAATATCAAAGTCAACGGATACCAACGCATGATTATCTTGGCAGAAAAGTATGGATTGGCGAAAAGGCAACACTATTTAGTAGCAATGGGGTCCATTATGAAGGGACAATACAGCAGATCGGTGGCAAACGCTGGTTTGTGGTGAATGAAAGTATGCGAATTGGCGGTATAGGAAGCTTGTACTTGATGAAGGATTGAAAGGAGAAATGAATTTTATGAGTGAATCATTTAGGTTATATAAAGTCGTGGAAACGGACGGACAAAGTGCTGAAGAACTGCAGAAAGTTTTAAATGCTGCAACGGATGGTTTTACAGAAATGCAAATTGATCATGTCGTTGGGACAAAAATAATTCTTGGCTACGATTCACCTTTAAATGCAAAAGGAAGAGCTGAAATGTCAGTAAAAAAAGCTATAGGCTCTCAAGCGAAAAGTAGTTTTAGACCAATATATTAAACCATCATAGACTATGTCGTAGTACGGGTATATTGTGTGAAATGAAAACATGAGGTGATTAAATGAACCAGATTCAGCAAGTATTTGGTTATGGAATGAGCCAACTACGAACTGTGTTAATAGATAGTGATGTTTGGTTTGTTGCCAAAGATGTATGCGATATTCTGGAAGTAAGAAACACTACACAGGCAATCGCTAGACTTGAAGATGATGAACGGACTATGTTAAACATAGGTCGTCAGGGGGCAACCAATTTAGTGAATGAACCGGGTCTATATTCACTGATCATGTCTAGCCGAAAACCAGAAGCGCGTGCATTTAAAAGATGGATTACACATGATGTTATTCCGCAAATCCGGAAGACGGGAAGTTACTCAACACAGGTTCCGCAAACATTCAGCGAAGCCTTGAGGCTGGCGGCAGATCTGCAGGAGGAAATTGAAAAGGCAAAACCTAAAATTGAGTCATTTGATCGCTTCATTTCCGGAAAAAACTATCAAAAAATGGGGGATGTTGCGAAAATATTAGGATATGGCCGAAATAACTTTTTCAAGCTGCTTCGGGAGATGAAGATTTTAATGAGAGATAATACACCTTATCAGGAGTTTATCAACCGCGGGTATTTCGTTGTGAAAGAAAAGCCGATACAGATGGGCAGCCACGTCATTAATAAGCCCCAGACCTATGTCACGGCAAAAGGTATCCATTATATTGACAAATTATTGAAAGAACGATCAATAATTGTATAATAGAAGTAGAATATGTCCAAGTAACGGAGAAGCGTGCGGACACTGACTTTCAGCATTTGTTGCTGATGGTTGGTGTCCGTTTTTTTATTGGAAGGAGGAACAATGATGGAACAATTGAGTTTTCAGCTGGCAGAGATTGACCGGGAAGAGACAAGGAAGCGGGTGGAAGGTGCATTGGAAAAGTATAGGGTTTTGTTGCTAACGCAGGAACTGGACCAGGTGCCAAAAGTAACCTCAAGCTATTCATTGGTTCCACCAAGCAACACCAACCAGTTTCACTCCTCAACTGAAGAAGCTGCAGTAAAGAATGTGGACTATGAACGCGAGCGGAGCGATTATATCCGTAAAGTTTCCATGTCCGTAAACCGTCTCGGGTTTAAGGAGCGGGCAATCCTCATCCGCCGGTATATGACGGAGGATGATGTATTTGATTATGAAGTGTACAACGAACTGAACATGAGCGAGCGGACTTATCACAGAATAAAATCTCGGGCATTTTATAAGCTGGCATTTGCGTTGAAAGTTGAAGTCTATAAAGAGAAGTCCTACGGTGTGATGT
>NZ_JARTJQ010000144.1:0-1047 GCF_036225245.1 Weizmannia sp. CD-2023 | reverse complement strand
GTTTTTCATATTCAGCCGTTTCTTCGGGCCCAGCTGATCGTATGCGGAATCAGTGCTGCTTTTGCCAGTCTGTTTGGCGCGCCCGTTACAGCAGCCGTGTTTGGTTTGGAAGTACTGGCTATCGGGTCAATCCGGCACCAGTTTCTTTTCCCTTCGGCGGTTTCCGGCATAGCTGCTTTTGAAGTTAATAAAAGGCTGTTGCATACGCCTTATGAATATTTCACGATCCATGCCATGCCGTCTTTTTCTGTTCTGCTGCTTTTAAAAGTGGCAGCCCTTGGCATGATTTGCGGCCTGGCTGGATGGCTGTTTGTTGAATCTATTGAACAGGGGGGTCGCTTATTTTCAGTTGTCCGGGAAAAATTGCATCTTCCTTTCTTCCTGATGCCCTGTGTTGGCGGCATGCTCATCGCAGTTGCATTATTGATTTTTCCTGCCGACTTTTTAGGACTGAGCTTGCCGCTTTTGGACAAAGCGATGCACGGGGGACATGTCGGATTTTTCGCATTTCTGTGGAAAATTCTGTTTGTGGCGGTTACGCTTGGTTCCGGCTTTTACGGAGGAACATTCACCCCGCAGCTCGTCATCGGGTCTGCTGCCGGGAATGCATTTGCCGGTTTGCTCGGGATGAACCCTGTATTAGGAGCGGCTGCGGGTATGCTGGCGGTGGTTTCGGCTGCATCCAATACGCCGGTTTCCGCTGTGCTGCTTGGATATGAGCTGTACGGGCATGTTACGGGGATGTATATGTTGGCCGCCTGTATTGCCGGGTATTTGATCATCGGGCACCGCAGCGTTTATCGCGACCAGCTTGTGTACGATCCAAAGTCTTTATGGGTGCAGCTGGAACCGGGAGTCGAACTGAGGAAAGAATCTATCCGCCTTTCAAGCGGTACTTCAAATCAGACTGGACGGTTCCATCTTCCGTGGTAGTGGGAAAAGCCGTTTATGATCAGGCTTATGTTAAGCATTCCTGTTAAAAATGGATCTATCTTAGCATTGGGCGGGCCGCTCTACGTAAAGGAAGTCGGTCAGAAGATGTGCCTA
>NZ_JARTJQ010000143.1:0-3066 GCF_036225245.1 Weizmannia sp. CD-2023 | reverse complement strand
TGTTTCTGACATCCAAAAATAACCGAAAGTTGACGGTATTGCCTGTCCGGAATTTGACGAGTATAATGTCCTCGTATTTATTCTTGAGAAAGGAAAAGGACATCCCCCATGATGTATAACTGTACCATCAGCTATACGGGGAATGTCCCACCAAAAATAACGATTATGGTTATTGTATCAGATTATAAGCTAATTGAAAATACTCAACTTGGTGTTTTTGGTTAGGGGTGCGGAAAAAGTACCTTCCCCTTGTTGTGGTAAACATATGAAGGTTATTGGGACAAGAGATCGAAAAGCCATTGATAGATCTGGAAAGAAGCATATTTATAATATCAGACGTTTACAATGTGAACAATGTGGAAAGATTCATCACGAACTTCCAGAATTTCTGGTGCCTTATAAAAGATATAAATCGGAATGTATTGAAACGGTTTTGACTAATCGTTCCAATCATGATATTCCGGCAGATGAATCAACACTTTATCGTTGGATAGACTGGTTTTATTTTTATGTAGAATACTGGATCCATTGCCTTGTTTCCATTAAACATCAGACCAAACAAGATGGGGACGACCTGAAAGTTTTGCCCGAAACTTCGGGGACCGCACTCCAAAGATTAGGGCGATTGGTGGGCAATGCCTCCGGATGGCTGGCGCGTGTTGTCCGACCCGTTGTAAATTTTTATTTATGGGTACATACCCGTTCTGCATTCTTGTCCGGCGGGGGTTGATTTACACTCATGGTAGATAAATAGGAAAGGAGTCTATCATGAATGGATCACAAGAAAGCAGATGAAATGGCAGCCCAAAGGTTTCAACTCATTTCTCCATTATTGGCGGATGGATTGGATGCCGGAAAAGCGAAGGAATTAAAGGAACAAATTTGTAAGGCCTCCGGCCTTTCTGAAAGGACTATCAGGCGTTATTTAACGCAGTTTCGAAAAGAAGGATTTTCAGGATTGAAGCCCAAAGGAAAGCAGTCCCAAACCAAGCCTGAGGCAGTCCCGCCACATATCATAGAACAGGCCATTCTACTTAGAAGAGAGGCCCCCAGCCGAAGTGTTTCACAAATCATACAGATACTTGAATGGGAAGGTCTTGCAGAACCCGGGCAAATCAAACGTTCAACCCTTCAGGAAAAGCTATCAGAGAGAGGATACAGTTCCAGGCAGATGAGGCTTTATTCGCAATCAGGAGTGGCAGCCAGAAGGTTTCAAAAAAGACATCGGAATCAGCTTTGGCAGTCTGATATCAAATATGGCCCGTATTTACCGATTGGCCCAAATGGTGCCAAGAAGCAGGTATACTTGGTCGCCATTATTGATGATGCGACGAGGTATGTTTTACACGGTGAATTTTATCCGACACTTGATTCCCGGATTGTGGAGGATGCTTTTCGACAAGCAGTGCAAAAATATGGTGCTCCCGAAGCCGTTTACTTTGATAATGGCAAACAATACAGGACGAAATGGATGGGGAGAACCTGTTCAAAACTTGGAACCCGGCTGGTTTACGCGAAGCCATTTTCGCCAGAAAGCAAAGGCAAGGTTGAAAAATTCAACCGGCTCATTGATTCTTTTCTGGGGGAAGTCTCACTAGAAAAGCCGAAGACATTAGAACGGTTAAATGAACTGTTTCAAGTCTGGCTGACAGAGTGTTATCAGGAGAAGCCGCATTCTGCGCTTGGGGAAAAGATAAGCCCAAGATCGGCATTTAGGAGTGACAGAAAAGCACTTCGTTTCATTGAGCCAGATACGTTGGCGGATGCATTCCTGCATTGCGAAACACGCAAGGTAGATAAATCCGGCTGTATCAGTTTCATGGATCAAAAATACGAAGTAGGCCTGGCATTTATTGGGCAGAAAGTCGAAGTTATCTATGATCCTGCGGATCTGGAGGAACTCACCATTGAGTTTGAAGGGTATTCGCCATGGAAAGCTCATAAACTTGAAATTGGTGAAAGGTCAGGGAAAAGGCCACCCCTTCCTGATCATCTTCAGCCACAGGAAGCCGATTCATCAAGATTATTAAAAGCTGCGGAACAAAAGTATCAGGAACGACAGATGGAACAAACACCAGCCGTCTCCTTCCGGGCTGTATGGAAGGAGGACGGTGAGAATGTTTGAAGCCTTCTACGGTATGACTCATACGCCTTTTTCACGGGATATTCCGACTAAAAAGCTTTATGATTCTCCTATGATGCAGGAAATACTGGGGCGGTTAAAATATACGGCTGAAAGGCAGTTATTCGCGGTTTTAACAGGCGATTGTGGGACTGGGAAAACGACGACTATCCGTAAATTTGTTGACCGGCTTGATGATGGACAATATAAAGTACTGTACTTGTCTGATTCCAAATTAACGCCTCGGCATTTTTACAAAGGGTTGTTGGAACAACTCGGGTGCGAGTCTAAATTTTATAGAGGCGATGCAAAACGGCAGCTTCATCGGGAAATTGAGCTTATGAGAGGAATTCATGGTGTTCAGCCGGTAGTGGTCGTGGACGAGGCCCATCTTCTTGATCGGGAAATGTTGGAGGAAGTCAGATTCCTGCTGAACTTCAAAATGGATGCCCAAAGCCCTATGAGCCTGATTCTTGTCGGACAAAGTGAATTATGGGACCGCCTGCGCCTCCAATCCTTCACAGCAATCCGCCAAAGGATTGATATTCAATTCAAACTGGGGCATTACGACAGAGCTCAATCTGCAGAATATATTGCCATGCATTTACAATATTCAGGAGTAACTGAGCAAATTTTCACAGATGTAGCTTTAGATGAAATCCATCGTTTTTCCGGGGGAGCCGCAAGGATCATCAACAAGATTTGTACCCACTGTCTACTTTACGGAGCACAAAACAGGCATCGAATCATTGACGATCATATGGTAAAACGTGTGATTGAAGGGGAACTTTCGTGAAATGACAATGATTTAAATTTAAGTATTAAACTCATAGGGGAAGCCACAATAAAGCGCAAACTGGCTTCCCCCTTAATTGACAACAATTCCGTCAATTTCTGGACAAATAACACCGTCAATTTCCTGCCATTTTGGGGCGCCAGTAACA
>NZ_JARTJQ010000142.1:0-4741 GCF_036225245.1 Weizmannia sp. CD-2023 | reverse complement strand
CGTTTTGCTGGTCTGGTTCGTTTACCTGGATGGCTTCGGCTTTTTCCGAAGTATATGACGAAGAGGTTTCCGGTTCATTTGCAAGGCCCGCCGTACTTGCTTCCAGAGAAATGGCCGCCGCATCCTCTTTTGGCAGTTCACTTACCGGGCCAGATTCCGGCATTTCCGCTTTCGGCTGTTCCGATTCATCAGACGGAATTGTGCCGGTTTTCTCAAGCTTGTATGTCGCTTCGGCTTCATCTGCCGCACCTGGTGAATCTTCGCCGCGCCCTGTTTCCGTTTGGACAGGTTCGCCCTTTTCCGCCTGATCCGCTGTTGCGCGCCCGGCTTGATCTGCCGGTAAATCCATTTTTTTCTCTTCGAACAATTGATCCGCCATGCCGTGTTCAGGTGTTGTCAGGTTCCGTTCGCCGTCCGTGCCCGGATTTTCTGCAAAATCAAGCAATTGCTGCAGTTTCGCCATATCCAAGAGACGGATATCCTTTTTGTAATGATCTTCCAGCTCGTATTCCAACACTGTTGTTTCTTCCTGCGCAGAATCATTTGTCGGCCGTTTAAATCCAAAGACCGGGGACGGGATATCCGTCGGCCGGAAAGGATGGCCTTTTTGCACTTTTTCGCTCCGTTCAGACTGTGGCTCGGGACGATGTTTTTTTGCCCGTGGCCGCTGCTTTTCCGGTTTTTCAGCCGTCTTCCGGCGCGCCCCTTCCTGATCCGGAATTACAGGAAAACGAAACTGTTTTTTCGGATAATGATAAGCCACACGGGTATCTATTTTGTCCGGGCGTGCCTGGTAAAGCCCGGGTTGTTCCGGGGCCTCTTCGTGCACGTTTTCATCCTTAAAATATTTTGCCATTTTTTTAATCCAGCTCAAATTCATCACTCTTTCCTTTGCTCATGCGTCCGAAGAGCCTTTCAAAAATTCTTCTCACCTTCCATTATACAAAGGAAACACATGTTTTTCGAGGGATTTTTTAACACAGGCATGCCGGCATAAAAAAATCGGGGTTAGACACATTATGAGTGATACTATTTTTTTGAAGGAGGGAATGGATTGAAGATCGCAAAAGCATTGCTCGGCATCGGGCTTGCATCCGGGCTGTTGATGGGATGCGGAAACAATAACGGTGCTGGCGACAATAATGGCAACCGCAACAATGCACGGCCTGTACGCTATAACGACACAGCCGACAATAATGATGTGCGTTACAATAATGTCCGTTACAATACAGGAAGAACAAACGGCAATAATGGCGCTGATTTGACAAATAATACACGGGGTACACAAGGGATCAACAACGCCAATTTGACGAACAATAACGGCAACGGCAACAACAACAATAATAACAACAATAACGTCCGGGTGGCCAACCGTATTGCGCGCAGCATTGAGAATTTAAAAGAGGTAGCACAAGCGCGTGTCATCGCCACGAATGACAATGCTTATGTGGCTGTCTTACTGGAAAGGAACCAAAACAACGACAAACTTGACAAAAAACTGAAAAACAAAATTTCGAAAGTTGTCAAGCAAACCGATCCATCGATCAATGATGTGTACATTTCCGAAAATCCGGATTTCTTTGACCAGATGAGTGATTACGTCAATGACATCCGAAACGGCCGCCCGATTTCAGGATTTTTTAACCAGTTTAACGATATCATTCAGCGTGTCTTTCCGAACGGATCAAGATAAGCGAAAAAGGGCCGCATCCCGCGTGATGCAGCCCTTTTTTTGGCATCCGGCTTTTTATTCCGGCAGCGGAAATTCGCTTCCGACTTCGTATTGCCCGTCCAGCACAAGGATGCCTTTTTTCTGCGGTGCATTCGGGAGCCCGAGTTCACGCGCCGAGCAGATCATGCCGCTTGAAGCCACGCCGCGCAGCACGGCATTTTTGATGATCATCCCGTTCGGCATAACAGCGCCTGTTTTTGCAACCACAACTTTTTGCCCGGCTTCCACATTCGGCGCGCCGCAGACAATTTGCAATGTCTCAGCACCGGTGTCAACCTGGCAGATGCTTAAATGATCAGAATCCGGGTGCTTTTCCTTTTCTTTTACATACCCGACAACGAATTTCGGGGACAAGTCGGCGTCCAGTTTTTCATCGAACCCGTTTTCGGCGAGTATTCCGTTCAGCTTGTCGAGCAAAGCTTCCGTCAGTTTCACGGAGCCGCTTCCTTCAAACGCGCCGTACCGGGATGCTTCAAAAATATTGAACCCGGCTGTTTCTTTTGTCTTTTCATCATAAATGCGGGCAACCGTGCCTCTCTTTTCATAAGCGGCATGCTCCGCGTCTTTGATCATAACAATCAATGTATCGCCGATGCCTTCGCGGTTGTAAAAAACATTCATAAACGAAACGTACTCCTTTCAAGACTTCCGGTTTTTGCCCAAAATAAAGACCGGCTCCAATTCGCCGTCCTGATATAAAAATGAGAGGGCAGTAATCGGCACATGGCCGTTTGCAAAAAAATTCATCGCCATTTGCGCGATTATATCATAACCTGTTTCATTGCGGATGTCACCTATAATTAAAACATCCTGATGGGGAACGGCGAGGACCATCTCCCCTTCCGTTTTTACAGACATTTCCTGCAAAAACTTTTCATTTAAAATCCGGCTCGCATCATAGCCGTCATTCGTATTTAAAAAATAAAAATCATTCCCGGCGACAGTGTCTTTTTTCATTTTTGTGGAAAGCGACCGTAAATTAAACCGCGCCGTTTCCCGAATTTGTTCCGGGCTCCACTCTTCCCGCTCCAGCATTTGAAGATCGATCAACCGGTACGTATTCCCCAGATCAAGCGCGTAATAAATGCGCGTCTCGGCCGTGTGCGCATCCGTTAAAAACGGGATGCCTCCTGGAGCTTCTTCTGGAAAAGAAGTGGACCGGATCACAGGAAAAATACTTTTTTCCCGGCCATTAAGCGAATGGTTTTTCCCCATTACACCGAGCGCTGCTTCCGCATAATAGACAACTTCTTTAATCGCCTCTTCTTTTTGGGTAGCCCATTTGGCGGCAATCTCCGGCAGGGAAATATTGAGTCCCTGGTGTGTGTCTTCATTTTCGACCCGAAGTACATCTTTTTCACGGTCATAGGAAAAAATCCGTCCTTTTTTCTCCAGCCTTTTTTCCAGCTCCCGTCTTAATTGTTTCGTATCCATTTTCCGGTTGGCACCTCCTTTATCCCCCAGCTTAGGAAAAATCCCCCGTCCGCAAAGAGGGGGAATTCGGCCTGCTTTTTGTCTTTCCTGAAAATATGCGTATGCATTCGGATGGTGCCGCGTTCAATGCGGCTTGATCATCTATGATTCAGGCAAGGCTTTCGATAAATTTTTCGACTTCTTCTTTTGTTTTCCGGTCTTTGCTGACGAAACGGCCGATTTCCTTGCCGTCCCGGAATGCGACAAAACTCGGGATCCCGTATACATCAAGATCCGCACATAAATCCAAAAATTTATCGCGGTCAACATGGACAAAAGTATAATCGCTGTATTCTTTTTCAATTTCCGGCATAAACGGGTCTAAGAAGCGGCAGTCCGGGCACCAGTCCGCTGAGAACAAAAAAATATGTGCCCCGTTTTCTTTCAAGTTTTTAAAATCTTCCATTGATTGCAATTCCTGCATGGTAAAACCCTCCAGTTTCTGTGTCTTCTTTTTATTATACCGTAACGGCAGAGCTGTTTCATTTTTCATCACCCGGCTTTCCCGGTATAATGAAAATTGAGCAGTTTGCGGGAAATGGACTTTTTACATAAGGGGTAGACTTCATGACCATTTTAATTGTAGATGACCATAAAGTAAATTTATTTGTCATAGAAAAAACTTTAAAAAATGCCGGATATAATCAGTATGTATCTTTCACTTCGGCGAAAGCATTATTCGCTTATTTGCATCTAAATGAGGAACACGCGCCAAAACCGCCTGCCGACTGCATTTTGATGGATATTATGATGCCCGAAATCGATGATATTAAAGCGTGCCGGATGCTGCAGCAGTCACAGCGTTTTCGTGATATTCCCGTCATTTTCCTGACCGCGCTTGATGATGCCCGGAAGCTGGCGGAAGCACTGAACGCCGGGGGAATCGATTATATTACTAAGCCGATCAACAAAGTCGAGCTGATCGCCCGCCTTAAAGTAGCACTGCGCCTGAAAGAAGAGAAAGACTGGCATGCGGAACAGGAAAGGCATTTAAAAGACGAGCTCGATCTTGCAATGCAGGTTCAGCGCACACTTTTGAGCGAACCGATAAAAGAAAACTGTCTTTCCATTACATCTTCGTACAAACCGGCTCATCAACTGGCCGGTGATCTTTATTACTGGTATAAAATGGATGATCACCGTTACAGCCTCATGTTGCTCGATGTGATGGGGCACGGCATTTCGGCATCGTTCGTTTGCATGTTTATTTCTTCCAAATTAAGGGATTTAATGCAAAGCAAGGCAGACCCTGAAACGGTGATGCAGAAATTAAACGAACTGATGCTTTACCTGAATAAAAATGGCGGGTTGCAGCATTATTTTACAGCCATCTACCTTGTGCTCGACTGTGCCAGCAAAACGATCGAATATGTGAATGCCGGCCACCCGCCCGCTTTTGCCCTCGTGGATGAAAAGGAAGTCGTGTCGCTTTCGGAAGGCGGATGTGCTGTCGGCTTCTTCCCGCAATTGAAAGTGGAAAAGCAGGTGCTCCGTTACCATGAGAGCCTGCAGCTCCTTTTATTTAGGGCTTGCTGA
>NZ_JARTJQ010000141.1:0-3749 GCF_036225245.1 Weizmannia sp. CD-2023 | reverse complement strand
TTTTCCTCCATATCATAATTTATCTCATATTCTTTGCCTTTATAAGTTCCATAAAGACCACTTCTTATCATTTTTAATCACCTCTTAATTATTAATTGGCACAAATTTTTTACCATTAAAAATCGCCACTAATTCTTCTTTTCCATTAACAACTTTATATAGTTCTTCTCCAATTGTGATTCATATCTATCATTAAATTTCCATTCTGAGTATAATTCTTCCATTTCTTGCAACAGTAAATCCATTTTGTATACACGGAGAGCCATCAGTATTTGTACCTCCAAAACTCTTCTTCAAATTTTCACTCATGTCTTTCAGGCTGTCGATCATGCCTAAAGCTACATCTTTCAATTTAATGCTATGTTTTCATATTTTACTATTCTTTCCAACTGCTATATACTCTGGGTGTACAAGCATCATCTATTTTATCCAATCTCTAAGACTTTAATAAAAACTTATGTATCTTAAAAGACATCAGGCGCTTCCTTATTTGCTATACAATCTAACAATAATAATTATCTTTTAAAAATTCAGTAAAGTTAGATGCCCTTGAATTTTTTCTTAAAGGACTTGGCATACTTTTCTTCAGCCTTCCACCAAGGGATTAATTCAGCAAGACAGACCCAGCGATTTTCTTTATTTAATTTTCCACCGAATGGTTGAAAAAATCTTCTACAAAAGTTAATTGATATTCGGTCTTTTTGTACATTGTAACGGCCTTCAAGTGCAAGGTTTTTTACATGTTTCCTATGAAAAAACCTTACACTTAATATTCGATAAAAGTAGCCAAAATCCTTGTCAAATTGGAATTTTTGTTTATTCAGCAAGTCCTAATTATCATCTTGCAAAATTATCATAACTAGGGCTTGCTGAATAAGCGAAATTCCTAGATTTGGCAAGGCTGCTGACAGCTTTGGCCACCATTTAAATGCAAGGGTTTTACAACAAATCCAGGGAAATGCCTGCACGCGAAAGCCGATTCAACGTATGGAGAAGATCAAATCACCCCTTTTCGCAAAAGGATTCTTCTATATTTTGAGACAGAGGTTGCAGATAAATTGGGCACAAACTCAGCGTCGGATTCGTTCAGCAAGCCCTAACTACTTTTATAACAAAATAACACTATATTCGCCCGTGATGCTACAGCTTATTTGAATACTTGATTCATATATTTTTTCCTGCTGATGCTCTTAGTCATGTAGCTTATCAAGAAATTCCGTAAATGTCGCTGCCACGTAAAATATATTTTCTCTTGCGTGTTCTTCAGCCTGTTCTTCCGTTAAACCCTCTTCTCGTATTAGCATATCTTTTTCCCAAGCATTTTCATGTTCCCAAAAAACTACGATGGGATTATCTTCATGATTTTTATAATCAAAACATATTAAGTTTCCCGCAGGGTCAAATGCAAATGGGACTACTCCATTTGGCAATGTTTTCTTATAACTATTATAAACATCTACAATAAATTCGTCATTACCTTTATCAAATGATAATAGTGTACCAAATACTTTCTCTCTATTTCCTACATTAAATATTTCAGGTTCTACATTTGCACCATTATTTACAGCAACACAGCTAATGTAATCTTTGGGAAATTTAAAACCTAGGTTATTTCCAATCTTTTCTACATAATCTTTACTAACTGGTTCATCAGCAAATTGCCATTCTAATCTACTCATCTAATACCATCTCCCCATAATTTATTACCACCTAAATGGTTTACATCATGAACCTTTGAAATAACTAACTGCATCTTTCCTGGAACCTGATGATGATGCCAAGTTAAGCCCTGAATTCTCGGTTTCCCAGCATTTATTTGCATTAATTGTTTTGAGGTAAACAAATCTTTTGAAACTTTTCCCTTTTCAATTGCCTCTCTTAGGTTTCTCGTGCATTCTTTAAACTGCTTATCATCAGTTGCTTTAAAAAGAAAATCTTGTAGTTTTAGTGGAAATTTAACATCGTCACCTTTAAAAATTGGAAAACCTAATACATCATAATCTACGCTTTTCACGTGTTTTCCTCCCGCTAACGCTTTATTAACTATATTATTCTTAGGTGAGGAATTTAAATAATCATCTACATGTCCCACAACCACTTTAAATTCCTCAACACTGTCGTAACCAAATTCTTTTATTGTTGTATCGTCTACAACCTTCAAGAAATCTTCAACACTATCGTAGCCTTTTGGAACAATAGATCTATTTACCAGATTTCCGTTTGCATCATAATCATTTTTTTATTACTTCATCAATTTCAGAACGGTGAACTTTACCCGTACCCTATGTTGTAATCTTAAATACTAAAAATAAAAAAATCAGCCATTTTACCACCCTTTTAAACTACTTCCTTATCTTTTATTATCGGTAATTTATAAGCTGTTTTATTTTTCATCATGCCATAAATAATATTCACAAGCCTTCTTATGATACAAACCAATGCTTGTCCCTTTGTTTTGCCTTCTCTAAGCTTTCGTTGGTAATATGCATAAAACACTGGGTTCCTTGGTAGCTTACTTCCTTTAGCTACTGCACTTGCTGTACGGCGAGGTTATAAAATAACGCATGCAGCGCCCGATTTCCCTGTTTGCTTTTTTGTTCCTTGCCTTTCCCACCGGACCCAAAGTAAACAGGCGCAATCCCCGCAAATCTTGCTAATTTGTTGGCATTTGGAAACCGTCTTACATCACCTATTTCAGCTATTAATGCTGATGCTGTTACGAGGTCAATGCCTGGCATGGAGTCTAGTTGAAAGTCTAGTAAGCTCATTAACTCTTTTAATTCTCTTTCCACCTTGCCTATTTCCTGCTTTCCAAACAAAATGTGGCGCACAATGCTTTCTACCAAAAAGTCTCTTGTTTCTTGGTGTTCTTTCTGTGTATGTCCATCCATCTTTCACTAGCTTCAATATTTCATTCGCTTTTTTCACTAAACATGTATTGTTACTGGCTTCTAATAAAAAAGTGGTCAATTTCTTCACATTTACACCGTCTAAACTTGAAGGTGACGGGTATAGTTTCCAAAATGCCAATGCCTTTTTTCCATCCACCTCTGAGAAAAACTTCTTATAGCTAGGGTAATGGTGGCTCAATTGAATGTGCAGTTGGTTCTTTAAAGCACCTTGCGCCTTTACCAATGCATTTCTTCTAGTAACCAACTGTTGTATCGACCAAAATAGATCATGCGGTTTTGCATCTGGCAAATGGTTCAGTTTATTCAACAAAATGCGTGCTACACATTCTGCATCCCAGCTATCACTTTTTTGTGTGGTCATATAGCTTTTTCGTTCAGCATAAGAAAGAGCTGGGTTAACCTCTTTTACAACTTGTCCATGGTCCGTTAGATATTGTGCCAGTGCACACCGTAACCACCCACATCTTCCAAACCAAATACAGGTATCAACCCTTCTTCTGTCAATTTTTCAATATCTAGTAAAAATTTTGAGAAGGCGGACGGTTTATTTTCAAACTTTATTTCATCAAGCTTCTCCTGCCAACAATTAATGATCACTGCCACATGATGCTGTTTATGCAAGTCTACACCCACATAGATGTGTTTCTGTTTTTCATGCATGGCTCATCCTCCTATTCAGTTTTCAATTATTGAATGAAAATGCCGGCAACCTTAGTTCGAGCGTTCACCAATCGGTGCGCATTGGTACGAAAGCCTATCCATTTTCATCGCTACACAGTAACTTATAAGAAAATGAGTCCCTTTTTTAAGTAACCTATTAACTCAAGTTTCGGACTT
>NZ_JARTJQ010000140.1:0-4278 GCF_036225245.1 Weizmannia sp. CD-2023 | reverse complement strand
GGAATAATTTCAGCAAGACGGACCCAGCGATTTTCTTTATTTAATTTCCCACCGAATGGTAGAAAAAAATCATCTACAAAAGTTAATTGATGTTCGGTCTTTTTGTACATCGTAACAGCCTCCAAGTGCAAGGTTTTTTACGTGTTTCCTTTGAAATCCTTACACTTTATATTCGACAAAAGTAGCCAAAATCCTTGTCAAATCTGGAACTTTTGCTTATTCAGCAAGCCCTAAATACATCCAATGTTAAAGTTCAACGTTACGGATGGAATTGAAAAAGATTATAAACCGTATTTAAATACATCCAATGTTAAAGTTCAACAGCGCCGGCTGCAGAAGGCCATTGCCTCCAAAGTCTAATTTAAATACATCCAATGTATCTGCTCGACAGGTTCGATCGCGTAAATGACGCGCATTTAAATACATCCAATGTTAAAGTTCAACTATTCGCCTCAAAGTTCATGAGGTCGATTTTATCGAACATTTAAATATATCCAATGTTAAAGTTCAACAGGAAAAAGAAAATATATCGGCACATATAGCAAGCTATTTAAATACATCCAATGTTAAAGTTCAACTGGCCAGTTTGTATACGCCAAATATTAGCAAGCCAAATTTAAATACATCCAATGTTAAAGTTCAACGCGATGGCAGGAGTCGAACCTGCCAATCCTGTGACATTTAAATACATCCAATGTTAAAGTTCAACCATTGTACAGCTTTTCAGTGTGCCGGCATTTTACATATTTAAATACATCCAATGTTAAAGTTCAACCACTTACCGCAATCTTTTCGCCAACATAGATACGGTATTTAAATACATCCAATGTTAAAGTTCAACTTTTATTACGATCTCGTTATCATCAAGTCCATCATCTATTTAAATACATCCAATGTTAAAGTTCAACCACTGGTGGTATGGCGTTATTGCACCGTCATTTGATATTTAAATACATCCAATGTTAAAGTTCAACGTTATATCAACCGTGCCATACCCGCCATCGACAAATTTAAATACATCCAATGTTAAAGTTCAACCGAAGACGAAGTATCTGCTTCAATTGTCAAAGCGATATTTAAATACATCCAATGTTAAAGTTCAACTCTTTGTTGTAATACTTTTCTCGGTAAAGGAATAATTTAAATACATCCAATGTTAAAGTTCAACACAAAAATGGAAGTGCGCTTTGGCTTTGTCAGTGATTTAAATACATCCAATGTTAAAGTTCAACGTGAAAATGTGGGAAGTACACGGAACGCTAAGCGGATTTAAATACATCCAATGTTAAAGTTCAACTACAAAGCCGCCACCATAATCACACCCCCTACGATTATTTAAATACATCCAATGTTAAAGTTCAACAATTGACTGTGGACTTTTTGGTTAAGACCAGCATATTTAAATACATCCAATGTTAAAGTTCAACGAATTGACAAGGGAAATGTACCAAAAGTTTATAAAATTTAAATACATCCAATGTTAAAGTTCAACTTTTAAAAATTTTATAAATCGGCGGAGCGTACCCTATTTAAATACATCCAATGTTAAAGTTCAACGAACTAGTGGCGGCGCGGACGAATGTAGGAACGGGATTTAAATACATCCAATGTTAAAGTTCAACAGTGGTATGGATGAAAGTAACTTACGTTCATGATCCATTTAAATACATCCAATGTTAAAGTTCAACAGTATTGATGAACTAAATAATAATGGACTAAATAAATTTAAATACATCCAATGTTAAAGTTCAACTCGAGCCGACTTTCCCATTGTATGTCGTATTTTTATTTAAATACATCCAATGTTAAAGTTCAACGCCAACAGCCGGAAAACCCGCATGACAACGGCGTATTTAAATACATCCAATGTTAAAGTTCAACCTACCGTCATTTAAAGTGACACTAGCTTTTTCATCTATTTAAATACATCCAATGTTAAAGTTCAACAATTTCCGACCCCGAAAAATTCGTTCCCTTATTTCATTTAAATACATCCAATGTTAAAGTTCAACATCAATGTAAGCAGTCACATACTCTTGGTACCCTGATTTAAATACATCCAATGTTAAAGTTCAACTGTCCGTAGCCGGTTTAAAAAAGCCCGGCGCGTAGAATTTAAATACATCCAATGTTAAAGTTCAACACAAAGACATTGTCGAAAAATTGAAAAGCAAAAACAATTTAAATACATCCAATGTTAAAGTTCAACCAAAACAAAGTGGCAATACGCCTGGGCTAATGAAAGATTTAAATACATCCAATGTTAAAGTTCAACATTTCTAACTGGTCGGTCCAGATGTAAACGAACTGAATTTAAATACATCCAATGTTAAAGTTCAACTTTATCTAACTCTGCAGTAGAAATTTTGGCCTCCTTCATTTAAATACATCCAATGTTAAAGTTCAACTGCCAGGAGGAGAGAAGCCAGTAAATGTTGTTGTCTAATTTAAATACATCCAATGTTAAAGTTCAACCCGTTTCGGCTACACTCCAAGCCGCCCTTGACAAATTTAAATACATCCAATGTTAAAGTTCAACACATACTCCCGATAGCCTGCAAAAGTCGGGAAAACAATTTAAATACATCCAATGTTAAAGTTCAACGATGATGGACCGGCAAATCCGCAATTTGGCCGAATAATTTAAATACATCCAATGTTAAAGTTCAACCATAACAAACGACACCTATTATCATCACTCAACGGCATTTAAATACATCCAATGTTAAAGTTCAACGGAAACAAATTTGTCTACAAGCGCATCGAACGTGAATTTAAATACATCCAATGTTAAAGTTCAACGCCTCATGGTGTGTCTTGGAATCATGAAGAGAAATCCATTTAAATACATCCAATGTTAAAGTTCAACTTTCATCCTCACAAACCGCAAATTTTTCACCTTCAAAAATTTAAATACATCCAATGTTAAAGTTCAACGCCTCAATTTTCTGTGTTGTGGTCCCCCCTCTATCATTTAAATACATCCAATGTTAAAGTTCAACTGACGATACGGCGTTGCAGACGGTCTTCGGTATCGTATTTAAATACATCCAATGTTAAAGTTCAACTTTGAATACCCGCGGTAATAATCTGCGGCAACGCATTTAAATACATCCAATGTTAAAGTTCAACAACATTTCCGAAGGGTAAGGTAAATTTTACTTACAAATTTAAATACATCCAATGTTAAAGTTCAACTTGTTCGCCGCCATCGCCAGCACGTCCGCCACATGATTTAAATACATCCAATGTTAAAGTTCAACAACTTCGCGTCAGCAACGGTTTTTGCTCTAAAGTAAATTTAAATACATCCAATGTTAAAGTTCAACTTGTATCGTGTTTCCTCCTCGAAGTAGGCGACAGCTATTTAAATACATCCAATGTTAAAGTTCAACAATAAGGCTATGCAAATCTGCACCGGATCGCACCGTATTTAAATACATCCAATGTTAAAGTTCAACGACGTCTATCTCTGGCACTGCCGTTGATAGTTATGTATTTAAATACATCCAATGTTAAAGTTCAACGTTACGATATTATTTTTATATGTCAAGATATGCGGAATTTAAATACATCCAATGTTAAAGTTCAACAAAAATCACGATACTCCCCAAAAAGCCAAGTATCGATTTAAATACATCCAATGTTAAAGTTCAACCCCAGTATTTTCAACACTTACTGCAAGTATACCTCAGCTAGAGACTTTGGTACAAGTGGATTGTTTGTTTTTTCCCAACCGTTATCGTTTTTTTGATATGTCCATCCAAATTCCCTCAGAAGCCTTTTATACCAAGTGATCGCCGGTTGTGCCGTATTTATTCGGTTGGGAAAAAGTGAGTCATAAAAATATCGATTCTCCATCTCCCGGGTTTTTGCCGATTGTTTCTTCATCAAAGTAGAACTCACTTAAAAACTTAACAATAGAAATGAAGTCTTCATCTTTATGAATTACTTTATTAAGCTCTTTTTTAAGAGAAATTAGCTGTGATGGTGTAATAGCACCGCGAAAAACAGATTTTTGATGATGATATAAATATTTTTTACAAATTTTAAAAACCTTTTGTACTCTTCTTTCGTTTATATCATAAACCTGAATCCGTGACGAAAATCTAACAAACATCGGTAATAGGTAGTTTTCCCAAGTGTGGATTTCTAGATGTAACTGGTTATTCATAAAATATATCTTTGTAACTTTGGTAGGTAAATTTTTTCCTATTTCATTTATTTTAGGCACGAAAAATAAACCTGCAAATTTCCATTTTTTTTGCAAGTTTTCTG
>NZ_JARTJQ010000139.1:0-2391 GCF_036225245.1 Weizmannia sp. CD-2023 | reverse complement strand
ATTTACTCTTCAGAGCTGGAATGCTTATGAAGATCTTGACAAAGCAGAAAACGCCAATGAGGAATACGGAATATATGAAACCTATTCATATTATAAAGAACGCTTTGGAACGCTTTCCATAAAGCATGATCCAATGGCAGCATATCTTTTGCAAAGGGCGTTGTATCAAAGTTTGGGTGCTTTAACGATGAATTCGAAGGATGAGATTGTCGGGGCGAATTGGGGAACAACACCGGTAACGAATAGGATATGGAATAAGGATATGTATTACGCTTATCTTCCGTTCTCGATTTTTGAACCCCATTTGTATAAAAAAGGCATCTTATGGTTCCTGCAATACGGAATTAAATTTCCTGGAAGCAAATTTAGAGGGGGATTATTTCATTCCCTTAGCAATTCACTGTCTTCGATTATGATGGCAGGGATGTATTTCGAAGCAACCGGTGACCGAACATTTTTCCTGGAGCATCCAGAGGTGTATCCGAAAATGTTAAATATATTAGAGGAAATCCTAAACAGCAGACAAGCATCCGAACCTTACTTGTTTCACTCACTTTGGCTGTCAGATGCTTACTCACTGGGAAAATATCACCTTGGTACAAATATTTGTGTCTGGAAAGGTTGCCAGTCATTATCAACAATCGCAGCGTTCGTATACCATGACATGGAAAAAGCGAATGAATTAAAAAATATAGCAAACTTCATTAAAGAAGATATAGAAAAATACATGACAATAGATGGAACTCACGGGAAACAGTATCTAGAAGGCATTGGCGGATTAACAAATGATACAAAAACTGTTTATCCTCTGCAACCCTACCAGGACGACATTACGAAACAAGGATTAATTTTTCTTACGGATGTCATTGAAAATGGAAGTATAAATCTTGTCATGCATGACGGGGAAGAAACGGACACGACCTTAATGCCCTACTACGGATATAAATCCTATAGTGATCCCATATTAAGGAACTATATAGCCTTCAGCATGAGTCATGAAAATCCGACTTATAATCCGGAAAATAAAGGGATTAAATGGGGAAATGAATCCGGTGCAACTTTTCCGGGTTACATTACTGCCATGTTAGGCATTACAGATGAGGAAAGTATGAATGGAGAAGAAGGATATTTACGTGAGCTAAAACGTCTTGCCGACTTAGATGGATCATGGTGGTGGTGGCCGTACCAGCTAAATTGTAAGCGGGGGGATGTGGTAAGAATGAACAGCTGCGGAAAGTGCAGCTGGGCATCTGGCACATTTGCCACGTTATTTGTAACACAAATATTAGGCATTCAATATAACGCGCTTGCTAAAACGCTGTATTTCAGGCCTTTTTCACCATCCGGCAGTTTTAAATGGGAAAATTTGATGTATGGCTATTCTAAATTCGACTTGTCATTTGAAAAAGACGATGAGGTTTCTATTCGTATTACAAACAAGAATGAAGACTTGGTCGAAGCTTTCGTTGAAATCATTACCGAGAAAAAGCCTTATGATCAAACGAAAAAGATGCTTTTGCCATTTCAAGAATCCAGCTTTCTTAACCAAAAAACCGTGCTGGTCAAAGTAAAAATACCGCCTCATGAAACCTTTGAAATGATAACG
This sequence comes from Weizmannia sp. CD-2023, assembly GCF_036225245.1. NCBI lineage: Bacteria > Bacillati > Bacillota > Bacilli > Caryophanales > Bacillaceae > Heyndrickxia > Weizmannia sp. CD-2023. The sequence goes on along the minus strand of NZ_JARTJQ010000139.1, from coordinate 785 downwards.
AAAGACTAAATTTACATTTACGCTGTGCCAAAATGTGTATTGGGGTGTGAAATATGAATATCTTAAATAATGTAACCAGATTCAAAGGAGAACAGTCCAGAACCATCTCTCCGGAGAATCCTACTGGAGAAAAAGGGAAGGCATGCATGTTTGACAGTAAACTTGGCCCGGGCAGAAAAGGAAGAGGAAGCATATCACTGCCGCAAGGGAAAGAAACAGTCATTGCTGAGATATCCGGCACAGGCATCATCAAACATATGTGGATGACCATTCGGGAAAATACTGAAAAAGGCAGCTTTGTGCTCAGGGATGTAATTTTAAGAATATATTGGGATGGGGCTCGAACACCAGCTGTAGAAACACCGCTCGGAGACTTCTTTTGTAACGGATTCGGCGAAAGATACGATGTAAATTCTTTGCCAATCGTCGTCAATCCAAATGGTGGGATGAATTCTTATTTTGAAATGCCTTTTAGAAAAAAAGCAAAAATCACCATTACAACCCACATTTCGCACGTCTTAAATAAAATTCATTTTAATTTTTGAATGAACTATATTTAAACATTTTAGTGGGATGATATCTTCTTATTTTTGAGGAATTTTCGATAAAGTTCTTTTCAATTCGACATTCTTTTCATGAATTCCTCCTGTTGTGTGTTATTTGCCTTGGTTTTCGACATTTTTTGACGCGTATATTGATAGATCATACCCGCATAATTCAATGATTTTTTTGGCTTGTGAATCAATATTATCGGGTAAGAGCCTTATTTTTTCTTGATTTTGATT
>NZ_JARTJQ010000138.1:0-11245 GCF_036225245.1 Weizmannia sp. CD-2023 | reverse complement strand
TTCTCATTGAGTCCGGGATTGGCAACGGAAAACTGACAGACAAGCATAAGCGGAATTACGGCGTCACAGAGGAGTCTCAGATCGACCGTTCATTAAGCGCATTCGGGTTGACACGGGAGGATATCTACATTGTGCTCATGACGCATTTGCATTTTGACCATGCATGCGGCTTGACCATGCCAGATGATACAAATGGATATGTCCCTTCATTTCCAAATGCCGCCATCTATGTATCTGAAACGGAATGGGACGAAATGCGTCACCCGAATATCCGTTCAAAAAGCACGTATTGGAAGGAAAACTGGGAAGCAATCCAGCATCAGGTGCAAACGTTTAAAGAAGAGGTTACCATTGAAGGCAAAGTCCGGATGGTACATACAGGCGGGCACAGTGACGGGCATGCGATTGTAATGGCGGAGTCCGGCGGCGAGAAATGGATCCATATGGCAGATCTTTTGCCGACGCACGCGCACCGCAACCCGCTTTGGGTGATGGCTTATGATGATTACCCGATGACCTCCATTTTTCAAAAACAGAAATGGATTGAAGAGGCGATCCGGGACAATGCCTGGTTTGTATTTTACCACGACGCTGTCTACCGGGCGCTGAAGTGGGATACGGACGGGAATATGATAGAAAAAGTGGAACGTGAAAAAATGCCCGTATAAAGTGGTAAAAAACGGTGAACAAAAGGTCCACCGTTTTTTACTGCCGCGTATGGGAAAAGATCCGTGCCGATTTTTGCATGGCATAAACCCCTGCGGCTTTCCTGCTAAACCGACCCGGTAACGAGAACGCGCCGTTTTAAATTTCACATCGAAATGCATCTTATCCTGTTAAATGAACAACCATCCAGCAAAGGGCCGGCTTAAAAATGTGAGGAAGCGCGGGATTTACATGGAGTGCGTCTACGTTAAGGAAGCACGGAAAAAAGATGGCCTTTCTTCACCTAGAGCCTGTCTACATTAAGAAAGCAAGCAAAAACAAGGCGCTTTCTTAATCTAGAGCCTGTCTACGCTAAGGAAACGCGAAAAATTGAGGATCTTCCTTAACCTAGAGTGCGTCTACGTTAAGAAAGCGCGGAAAAAAGACGGCCTTTCTTTACATAGAGGGCGTTTACGTTAAGGAAGCAAGCAAAAACGAGGCTCTTGCTTTACATAGAGGGCGTCTACATTAAGGAAGGATGGAAAAACGAAGGCCTTTCTTAACATAGAACCCGTCTATGTTAAGGAAGCGCGGAAAAACGAAGGTCTTTCTTCACATAGAGGGCGTCTACGTTAAGGAAGCATGGAAAAAAGATGGCCTTTCTTTACATAGATCCTGTCTACATTAAGAAAGCAAGCAAAAACAAGGCGCTTTCTTAATCTAGAGCCCGTCTACGTTAAGGAAGCACGGAAAAACGAAGGTCTTTCTTCACATAGAGCCCGTCTACGTTAAGAAAGCGCGGAAAATTGAGGGTCTTCCTCAACCTAGAGTGCGTCTATGTTAAGAAAGCGCGGAAAAAAGGCAGCCTTCCTTCACATAGAGGGCGTCTACGTTAAGGAAGCGCGGAAAAAAGACGGCCTTCCTTAACATAGAACCCGTCTACGTTAAGGAAACGCGAAAAATTGACGGCCTTCCTTCACATAGAGCCTGTCTATGTTAAGAAAACGTTGAAAAATGAAGGCCTTCCTTCACATAGGGCACGTCTGCTTTCCAATAAAATATTCCGAACGGTGCCAGTTTAAAAATAGCAGTAGCTTATCCTGCTTTCCCGCATAGAGCCGGCAAGAAAAGCCAGCTCTAAGCCGGGATCTCCGGAACAGGGCCGGTTACCATTCAGCAAAATCCTGATAGAGCTGGCATGAGAAGCCAGCCTTAAAGGATTCCAACCATCCGGCACAAGCCGGTTTAAAACGGATCTGCTTTTCTGTTAAATCGGATAGACATCAAGGACGGTTCCGGTTTTGGCGTCGGCAATAAACTCATACTGCTTCTTCTCTCCGTCTTTTGTAAGCGAAACCCCGCCCTTATAGACCCTCGTTTTAAACGGGTACTTTTCATAATCTTCCTCTGTCATTTGAATCCAGGAACCATCAATCGGACCGTTTTCTTTAAACGCTTTCTTAACTTTTGCAAGAACGGTTTCGGCGGATACGCTAACAGTACGGTGCAATGTTTCATTGACGGCATACCCGGCGGCTGCACCCACAGCGATACCGGCGATAAAAGTTTTCCAATTCATCTTTCTCCTATCCTTTCCTCTGCAATTAATCAGAATAAATCGGTGCTCCCCCTCATTATATACTTTCAAGGCGGTAACCGAAAATGAATTCACTTACAAAAGTACAAAATGAAGTGAAAATCTGGCAAGAAAACCACCCATTATGTAAAATAAACCTTGTACATACGGTATGATAAAAAAATACAGAAACGAGGAGTAAAAAGCATGGAACAAGAAACGCTCGATTTATTTAAAACGCTGACTGAACTGCCAGGCGCACCGGGTAACGAGTCGGCCGTCCGCCAGTTTATGAAGCAGGAGTTGCAAAAATATTCGGATGAAATCATACAAGATCATCTCGGCAGCGTCTTTGGCGTAAGACGTGATCAGGAAGATGGGCCAACCGTGATGGTGGCAGGGCATATGGATGAAGTTGGATTTATGGTTACATCCATCACTGAAAATGGCATGATCCGCTTTCAAACACTAGGGGGCTGGTGGAGCCAGGTGTTGCTGGCTCAACGCGTACAAATTTATACGGATAACGGTCCTGTCATCGGTGTTGTTGGTTCAATTCCGCCACATTTATTGGATGAAAATCAGAAATCCAAACCAATGGACATTAAAAATATGCTGATTGATATCGGCGCAGATGACCGTGAAGATGCTGAAAAAATCGGGATTCGCCCGGGCCAGCCCATCTTGCCGGTTTGCCCGTTCACCCCAATGGCCAATCAAAAGAAAATTCTTGCTAAAGCTTGGGATAACCGCTACGGCTGCGGCCTCTCCATCGAATTGTTAAAAGAACTGCAGGGTGTAAAACTTCCGAACACGCTTTATTCGGGCGCTACGGTTATGGAGGAAGTCGGGACGCGCGGTGCACAGACAGCAGCCAATATGATTAAGCCGGATATTTTCTTTGCCCTGGATGCTAGTCCCGCCAATGATGCGTCCGGCGATAAAGAACAATTCGGGCAGCTTGGAAAAGGCGCATTGCTGCGGATTTACGACCGGACGATGGTGACACATAAAGGCATGCGCGAGTTTGTTCTCGACACAGCCGAGAGCAATGATATCCGCTACCAGTATTTCGTAGCCCCGAATGGCGGGACAGATGCCGGCCGCGTTCATACTACCAATGAAGGGATCCCGAGTGCTGTGATTGGGGTTTGCGCCCGCTATATCCATACGCATGCCGCGATCCTTCATGTCGATGACTATGCGGCAGCCAAGGCCTTGATCGTGAAATTGGTACAGGCCTGTGACCGTTCAACCGTTGATGCGATCCGCAGTAAATAATAAAGAAATATTCGATTTTCCTGAGGCAAAAATGCCCGAAATACAGAGGTGAAAGAATTTGATGATTGCAATTGGTTCGACCAATCCGGCAAAAGTGTCGGCTGTCCGGAAAGCCTTTGAAGTGCTTGACGGGCAGAAAATGGAATTTGTGGCTGCAGGTGTGCCATCCGGCGTAAAAGAACAGCCTTTTTCCGACGAAGAAACGCTGCAAGGGGCCATTAACCGCTCGAGGGCGGTCCTGGCAGCAAAAAATGCGGATATTGGTATTGGTCTTGAAGGTGGCGTGGTGGAAACCCCGCATGGCTTGTTTCTCTGCAACTGGGGTGCACTTGTCGTGGAAGGAGAAGAACCCTTCATCGCCGGCGGAGCAAGGATTCCGCTTCCGGAAGAAATCGCGGTTCGTTTGCGGGCAGGCGAAGAACTCGGACCTGTAATGGAAAACTATGCAAAAAAAGAAAACGTCCGCAAAAAAGAAGGCGCAATCGGTGTCTTCACCAATGAACTCGTCACGCGCGGCGACATGTTCACCCATATTACAAAGATGCTTTTGGGACAGTTTCTGTATCAGAAAAGAGTTGAAAAATAAGTAAATATTTCAATATCCAAAAGATATCTCAAGGCTTTTAAATTCAGTAACGAAAATCTTTGCTGGTCAAGTACTGGCGATTTAAAATTGTAGAAGCGTGTTAATATGGAAGGGAGGAGGCATTGAAATGAAAAAAGTTAGTTTGCTCGTATTGGTTGTTGTTCTGATTGTGATTGGTGGGTTCTTTATATTTCATCACAATCAAAGTCAAAACGTATCAAGTGATCGAAGTCATCCTGAAACAAACTCCTCCACGCAGCCTAAAGATAAAGCACAAAAAAGGGACACAAGTAAGAATGAAGCAGATAATTCAGCTTCCGGTTCAACCACAACGGGAAGTGATGATCAGAAAAGTTCTGCAGGTCAGGTAGAAGAAAACAGCTCCTCATCAGCATCAAACCAGTCTGACAATTCAAAATCAGACCAACCAACATCAGGAAATTCATCGGCATCGGAAAATACAACAAAGAATCATGAAGGAACATCGAACAAAGGCACAAGTTCCAATTCCAATACCGATAAGACCAATCAGGCTGTAAACCGGCCGAACGGCGCCTGGGTAACAACGTTCGAGAAAGAATTATATAAAGGTTATCACGTCACGCCCAGTCACTATAAGTATATTGGCAACGGTAATTGGGAAGTTTGGGTAAAAGAAGTGAATACCGGTGAATACCCCTATGTAACGGTGAATCAAAAGACAGGGGATTTTCATGGCTAATCGTTCCAGATGGCCTTATTGGTTAAGAGTCCTTCAAATTAAAACTATATTTCATTTCATCGGAATATTTAGAAGCATGGTTATAAAGTCAATGATTGAAGAATCAAGATGCAGCGTATCATTCATGGGAGTCCCCCCTTGGGTATCGATTAAGAGTCCGTTTTTGCTCTGAAGCTTTGGACACCCTATCATACCAGGGGGCTCTTTTTGTGCAAACACCAAATTTCTTTGATTACAGGAATGCTTATTATTGTTTAACTTCCCGCTACTGTGTGATTTGAGTCTTTTTAATGTTAAAAAAGATGTGGATATTAGAAGGAAAATGGGAATCTCTGGCGAATATGATGATTCGTATCCTACTTTAAAGAGGAGATTTAACTATGGATTTATTAGTCTTTTTTAAAGTAATTACGGGGATTATTCTATTGGTTCTTACAATCTTTATAATTAGAAAATTACAAAACAATCGAGTGGATGATTATGACAAATATGATAGTTTACTATTATTTTTACTCGTATTCGATTTAATAGTGTTGCCTATTTGGGGATATTTCTTATCTAAATAATTCATTCACTTCAACATTTAGCAGGACTAAAAATCCAGCAACATACGAGAATTTTCAAAGATAAGCTTTTAAGGAGGGCTATCTATTGAATACTTCACCTTCGCTAGTTAAATCAAATAAAAATTTCTTATTATTTTGGTCAGGACAAACTGTTTCGATGTTTGGTTCTCAAGTTACAATTGTCGGACTACCTTTAACTGCAGTCTATTTATTAAAGGCTAATTCATTTGAAATGGGGTTATTCCAAGCCTGTGCAACCATTCCATTTTTTTTATTTAGTTTAATTGCCGGGGCTTGGATTGATCAAAGTAATAAACGTTCGATATTGCTCGTTACAAATTTATTAACTGGACTTTGTCTTTTAGTTATTCCCATCTTTGCCTTTCTTAATGCCCTCAATTTTTACGTTTTTTACATCGTTGTTTTTTTATCTGCTACGTTTTCCATGATGTTTGAACTTGCCTATCTTTCTTTTGTTCCCATTATTGTTTCAAGGGAAGATTTGTACAGAGCAAATAGGAATTTAGAAGTTAGCCGTTCTTTATCCCAAATTTTTGGTCAAAGCATTGCAGGATTTTTAATCAATATTTTATCTGCTCCCATTTCTATCATGATCGATTCAATATCTTATTTTATTTCATTATTTTTTATGTGGAAAATAAAAATGAATGAAAAGAGAGAGACAGTTACAGAAAACATAAATATATTTAAAAGAATTTTAAAGGGACTAAAAGTATTAATAAATAGCCGAATTCTTTTATCTATCTCCATATCTACGGCTATTTTAAATTTTTGCAGAACTGCTTTTGAAACCATTTACATACTATACATAGTAAGGAATGTTGGAATGCACGCATCGCAAATTGGATTAATCTATGGGTTAGGAAGTATTGGAGGGATAATAGGGGCTTACTTTTCTGAATTTATTTCAAAAAAGATGGGTATTGGGATATCGATCATTGGTGCTACCGTTTTAATCGGAGTTGGGGGAATCGTTGTTTTTACACCCTACTTTCACTCTAAAACCATCGCTTTAATCTTACTTACTTTAGGACAGATGCTATCCGGATTTGGAAACATGCTCTATTTTGTAAGCCAGGTCAGTTTAAGACAGGCTATTACGCCATTAAAAATTTTAGGTAGCGTAAATGCAAGTAATCGGTTTATAACAAGGGGAGCGATGCCACTGGGGGGCGTCATTGGAGGCGTTCTTGGCTCGTATTTGGGGTTGAAAATGTCGTTATTTATTTTTGCAGCGGGATTTTTTCTTTCAACCGTAATATTATGTATCACCTCAATTTACAAGATAAGGAGTCTTAATATGAATCTAAACCTATAGAAAATCTATCATTTAAATTCATAAAATTCATTCGTATCAACTCGATTGCTTGATTGGGGAGCCTGTTACCAAGGGATACATCGTCCTGCGGTTGCAAGGCCTTTTTTGATTTTAGGAAAAGTAAAAACGGGGCGGTTTGATGGTAAATACGCATCATCATCCTCTCCCCCCCTTTAGCCTTGTAAAAAAACTTGATTCCTGCTACGAAATGTAACAAATTTGTCACAGATTGATGGTATAATATGTTGAAAAATCGGGAATAGAGTATAAGCTTCAATGGCTTTATCACTTGTCTTAGAAGTATCGATATATCCGGCAGATGGAAAAACAGGGGGAAGAAAGCATGGGCTTTAAGAAAAAACAATATGCAGGGTTCGGCGTGATCCTCGCTTTTATGCTTGTTACGGCTGTGGTCATGCTCGTTTCCATGAATCATATGAAAAAAAACATGTCTGAAATCGTGCAGGACCGCTATGTGAAAGTAAAAATGGCAACGGAGATCCAGCTGCTGTTTTCGCAGTCCGACCGGGAACTTTTGGCCATTATTAATGATGAAAAAGCAAGCGGCACGGAAACCGCTATTCAAAATATTACGGATAACCGTGCAAAAATCGAATCAAGGCTGAACCAGCTAGACAATATATTAAACCATAACCAGGCAAAGGATATTTTGGCAAAGCTCCAAAATGAATTTGCTTCCTATACGGAAACGGAAGAAACGATTATCAATGACGCCAGGCACAATAAAACGGTGCCGTCCGGAGTGATTTCCGACTATCAAACGAAACGGAGCCACTTAACGGGATATATTACCGATTTTAAAAATTTCCAGGAAAACTTAATGTCGAAAGCAATGAAAAATGCCAGCCAGCTGGAAAAAAACTTGCTGCAGATGATTGTGGTTTCTTCCGGGCTGATGATTGCCGTGATGCTGTTTATTGCTTACTGGATTGTATCGGGAACGGCGAAAAGCTTAAACAACATCTCCAAAGTAATGACGCATATCAATTACGATGACCTTACGTCACTGCCGCGGGTGGATGTGAAGACAGAGGATGAAATCGGGGAAATCGGTGCAGCTTTTAACCGGATGGCCGCATCGCTTGAGCAGGCAAGCCAGAAAGAAAAAAATTATATTGAACAAATATCGGAAAGAAACTGGATGCAGACGACGCTTGCCGAAATGGCGACGATGTATCAGAATATCACCCATATCAACACGCTGGCGGAACGGTTTATTCAAAAAGCCGTACCGGTTATGGCAGCCTCGATGGGTGCCTTTTATTTGAAAAGAGGAGAAAAAACAAAAGCCGAGTTTGTCAAAATTGCTGCTTATGCGGAAGACCGCGGGAATCCGGGCCGCGAAAAATTTTCATACGGGGAGGGGCTGGCCGGCCAGTGTGCGTTAGAAAAAGAGAGCCGGATCATTACCGATGTTCCCGAAAATTATTCGCTAATTTCGACCGGTTTGGGTGAAGCGAAACCGCGCAGCATTCTGATTGCGCCTGTCATTTATGAAGAGGAAGTACTGGCGGTTTTGGAACTGGCAAGCCTGGAGGAGTTCACGCCGGCGCGGCTTGAGCTCATCAAGCAAATCAACCATACACTCGGGATGGCAATCAACAGTGTCCTGAGCAGAATGGAGGTTGAGCGGCTTTTGAAAGAATCGCAAATGATGACGGAAGAGTTGCAGGCCCAGTCGGAGGAGTTGCAATCGCAATCGGAAGAACTGCAAGCCCAGTCGGAGGAATTGCAGTCGCAGTCTGAAGAATTGCGCATGATCAATGAACAGCTTGAGGAACGGACGAAAGAAGCGGAAAAAAGAGCGCAGGAACTGGAAAAAACAAAGCATCAGTTGGAAGAAAAAGCAGAGCAGCTTATCCAGAGCTCGCAGTATAAATCTGAATTTCTTGCAAATATGTCGCATGAACTGCGGACGCCGCTCAACAGCATTCTGCTTCTTTCCGAAATGCTGGCGGATGAATCGGAAGAGGGCAATCTGACCGAAGAACAAAAAGAATTCGCCCGTGTGATCCATTCATCCGGCAGTGACTTGCTCAATTTAATTAACGATATACTTGACTTGTCCAAAGTAGAAGCCGGCAAGATGGAAATTGTCATTGAAGAGACGAACACCCGTGAATTGCCAGTGTATGTCGGCAACCAGTTTGCTTATTTGGCAGAGCAAAAAGGACTTGAACTGAAGATTGATGTCGATGATAATGTGCCGGATTTGATTTATACCGACCAACGGCGTTTCCAACAGATCGTGAAAAACCTGCTTTCAAATGCCGTCAAATTTACGGAAAATGGTTCGGTGACGTTCCGGATGCGCAAAGTGAGCGCAGAAACAGCCGGAAAATACGTGAAAACGGAAGGCGCCGATTTTTGGCTGGAAGTGGCTGTGCAAGACACGGGGATCGGGATTCCGGAAAAGAAACAGGATCTCATTTTCGAAGCCTTCCAGCAAGGGGACGGTGCGACCGGCCGCAAATACGGCGGTACGGGACTCGGTTTGTCCATTTGCCGTGAGTTTGCCCGCTTGCTCGGCGGCACAATCTGTCTCGACAGCACTGTCGGAAAGGGCAGCACCTTCATTTTGTATATTCCAAGCTTGCCGAACGGGATGACCGCTACGGAAGAAGTGCCAGCGTCGGAAAGCGAAGCAGCGCCGGCATTGCTGCATGAAGAAGATCAGCAGCAGGGCGAAGAAGAATCAGCCGATCAGGCGCTCCGAAATAAAACGGTGCTGATTTGTGACGATGACAACCGGAACATTTATGCACTGAAAAAGGCGCTGTCGAAAGAAGGCATGAAAGTGCTTGTGTCGCAAAACGGTTTCGAATGCCTGGATATGCTGGACCTTCACAAAGAGGTCGACATCGTCCTCATGGATATTATGATGCCGGGCATGGACGGTTATGAAACGATGCAAAGAATTCGGAAGAACGATGCATTTGCGGATTTGCCCATTATCGCTCTGACAGCAAAAGCGATGAAAGGCGACCGGCAAAAGTGTCTGGATGCCGGCGCAACAGATTACATCAGCAAACCGCTGAAGATGGACCAGCTGTTATCTGTCATGCGGGTATGGCTGCCGCTAGAATAAAGGCAGGCTGAGGGAAGGAAGCCCGTGAAAAAGCGGAGAGAGGGGTACGGGGTGAAGGAAGGCTGTACATTTTGCTTGCTTTCTTCACGCAGGGAAGTCCGAAAAAAATTCGTTACAGGAATTTCTTTGTAAAAAAGGCCGCAAATTTAGCCCGCTATCTTCACATAGGCATGCTCCAAGTAAAGGAAGCACGGGAAATTTTGTTGCTTTTTAGCGGCCGTTGCGGAATGAATGCCATTTCCGCAATTTCAACAAGCCCAAACTTTAGAATGATGGAGTGCAAAAAGCGTGAAAAAAAACCAACTAACGGATGAGGACATCAGGAAGCTCGAACTGGATATGCTGCTATTTGCCATTTACCGGATATCTGGCTACGACTTCCGCCAGTATGCCCGTTCTTCCATTGAAAGGCGGGTTACGCACCGGATGCGGCTCGAAAACCTGCCGAGCATCAGCGCGCTAATCGAAAGGGTGATCCATGAACCCGAATTCCTTGAAGTGCTGTTAAATGATTTGTCCATTCAAGTGACAGAAATGTTCCGGGATCCGGACTTTTTTGTCGCCTTTCGCGAAAAAGTCGTCCCGGAATTAAGGCAGTACCCGGAAATCCGGATCTGGCATGCAGGCTGCTCCTCGGGTGAAGAAGCCTATTCGATGGCCATTCTATTGGACGAAGAGGGGCTGCGAGAAAAAACGAGAATTTATGCAACCGATATGAATGAACGAGTGTTGCGCCAGGCGGAAAGCGGCGCCTTTTCGCTTCATAAAATGCAGACGTATACGAAAAATTATTTCCAAGCAGGTGGGAAACGCGAATTTTCCTATTATTACACGGCCGATGCCCAGCATGCCTATTTCAATAAGAGCCTTGCGGAAAATATCGTATTTGCCCAGCACAATCTTGTCACGGACGGTTCGTTTAATGAGTTCCATGCGATTATTTGCCGGAACGTTATGATCTATTTTGACCAAAACCTTCAGAAAAAAGTTTTGCGATTATTTGATGAAAGTTTAACGAACCGGGGATTTTTAGGGCTCGGCCATAAAGAAACCGTGCGGACGATTGATACGGAAGGAAAGTATGAGGTTTTTGACAGAGAAGAAAAAATTTACCGAAAAAAAGCATAACCATTTAAAAAACGGCGAGACACTGCGATCTCGCCGTTTTTTACTGTATTTTCGCCGGACAACCCCTATATCCCGCTTAGTAAGCCCTAGCACTTATTTTGCCTGCACGAGCACAACACACATATCATCCGGCTGTTGTTCCTGCAGTTCTTTGGCAAGGACGGTATCCAAGGGGGAAGCGGCCTTTTCTGGAGACCAAGTGGATGAAGCGAGCTGCTGCAGGATTTTCAAGCCGTCGTGGCTGTCCGAATCGAGTGCTTCCATTACGCCATCTGTAAATAGGGCTTGCTGAAT
>NZ_JARTJQ010000137.1:0-569 GCF_036225245.1 Weizmannia sp. CD-2023 | reverse complement strand
TGCGGAATATGCGTTTTAATTTGCTCCTGCGACATATTTTCCGCAATTGGACCGCTTTCAAGATCGGGTTCACAATCCAATATCCTTTTACCCAGTACTGCATTTTTATGACTAAATCATGGGCTTGATTAGAGGGGCTAACATGTAAATATCAAATAGCTCTCATCTTTACGAAGATAAGAGCTATGCAGTAAAGTATAATTGCTTAATTAAAAATTTCAAAATAAGGGATCAAAAAACATGTTATTTTTTTGATCACTAGTTTTTTTGTATATTCCTTGGTCATTTAAGGGTATTATACTTTAAAATTTTTGCAGTGGATCCTGCTGGTTCAACAGCATACGTAGTACTGTGCTGCATTATATTAATGGATGACATCCTTAATAAATGCTTTAACCGAATCTATGTCTACTTTTTTAGTAGAATTTTTTGGATAGTTGTGTTCAAGGTAGTCGAGCAACTGATTTGCTACATCGCAATGGTTGTATATTTTTTTGAAATTGGCGATAAAGCTCTCAACTGTTTCATCATCCACGCTTTCAATTGTCTGCTGTTACTGGCGCCCCAAA
>NZ_JARTJQ010000136.1:1135-1402 GCF_036225245.1 Weizmannia sp. CD-2023 | reverse complement strand
ATTCAGCAAGCCCTATTTATCTATCAAAGCAACAAAAGTGCATTATCGAATAATCAGATAATATTAGAGTTTCACTCTTGGGAAACTGCTTACCACCAGTGTTTACTAGTTTTTCATCAGGGATTCAGGTCTATTTTATGAAAGAACTCGTGTCGACTGCCCGCATCGGCCGGTCACTCGGTATCCATTTGATTTTGGCAACGCAAAAACCGAGCGGGGTTGTCGACGACCAAATCTGGTCCAACTCGAAATTCAAACTCGCGCTCA
>NZ_JARTJQ010000136.1:0-1088 GCF_036225245.1 Weizmannia sp. CD-2023 | reverse complement strand
AACACAAGCGATTCCATGGAAATTTTAAAAACGCCGGATGCTGCAGAGATCACCTTGCCGGGACGCGCCTACTTGCAGGTCGGCAACAATGAAGTCTATGAGTTGTTCCTAAGCGCATGGAGCGGCGCCAACTACGTCCCGGACCAGGACGACCAGGACATGTTGGACACCACGATTTACGCGATCAACGACCTTGGCCAGTACGAACCTATTTCTGCAGACTTAAGCGGGCTTGCCAACCAGAAAGAAATCACCAAAGTCCCGACCGAACTCGAGGCCGTCGTCGATTGGATCCATGCCCGCGCCAAAAAACTCGGTATCGCCCAACTACCAAAACCGTGGCTGCCGCCGCTTGAAGAGCGGATCTATTCCCAAGATCTGCATGCTATTCTTTTTGAAACAGCTTGGAAAGAACCTAAGAAGCCATTACAAGCTGTGATCGGATTGCTTGACCAGCCGGAATTACAGAAACAAACACCTTTGACAATTGATTTAACAAGGGATGGACATCTTGCGGTATATTCTAGCCCAGGCTATGGAAAATCGACCTTCTTACAATCGATGGTAATGGAGTTGGCGAGACAGCATAGTCCTGAACATTTGACGATTTATTTAGTGGATTTAGGTACTAACGGCTTACTACCATTGAAAAATTTGCCTCATACGGCAGATATCATTCGAATTGATGAGACAGAAAAATGCCTGAAGTTTATTGAACGGATGACAAAAGAAATGAAATTAAGGAAAAAGGCATTGAGCCAATATAATGTTGCAAATATAGAATTGTACGAAAAAATCAGCGGCAATTCAATGCCCAATATTGTTATTCCGATTGATAACTATGATGCAGTAAAAGAAGCTGGTTTTTATAATGAGTTTGAAATGCTTGTCTTACAAATTGTACGTGAAGGTGCAAGCTTGGGGATGTATATTATGATCAGCGCCAGCAGACAAATGAACTTGCGTATGCAAATTGTAAGTAATATTAAGGTTCAAGCGGCACTTTATTTAGGGCTTGCTGAATAAACAAAAATTCCAGATTTGACAAGGATTTTGGCTACTTTTGTCGAATATAAAGTGTAAGTAAT
>NZ_JARTJQ010000135.1:0-980 GCF_036225245.1 Weizmannia sp. CD-2023 | reverse complement strand
TTTTACTCCGAAACTTGAGCTATTAAATTATTGCTTCATGTTTCCCATTTGCTTGTATGTGTCCGTAGGTATAGATCCCTTGATAAAAGCTCTGTCGGTCTAAAATGCGTTTCACTTGTACTTTCGTAAATGCTTTCCCTTGGGTTGTTTGATACCCTTCTTCATTCAATGCTTCTGCCAACCTAGACAGTGACCATTTTCTATGTAGCTGTTTAAGCTCAAACAACCGTTTAACTACTTCTGCATGACCGTTATGTATCTTCAGTTCTTTTTCACCCTTTTGTCTCATATAGCTAAATGTTGCCCGTCCTCCTGCATATCCACCTTCCTTCGCTTTCTTGTTTCTACCTTTCGTTAGTTTTAGGGCAATTTCAAGCCGTTGGTATTGGTCTAATAATTCCCTCAAGCCGTTTTACCAAGAAATCATTCGGGTCTTTCTTATGGATACTGTAAAATGGCTGTTCAATGCTTTTAATATCACAGCCATATTTCTTCAGCTCTCGTTGTATCAGTACCTTCACAATATCTGACCGCCATAATCGGCTTGTGTTCAGCACCACCACATAATCAATTTGGACAGACGAAAGGTGAGCCAACATTTCCTGTAACCCACATTTCGCACGTCTTAAATATAGTTCATTCTAATTTTTGAATGAACTATATTTAAATGGCTTGGTGGGATGATATCTTCTTATTTTTGAGGAATTTTCGATAAAATTCTTTTCAATTCGACATTCTTTTCATGAATTCCTCCTATTGTGTGTTATTCTCCTTTGTTTTCGACATTTTTTGACACGTATATTGATACATCATACCCGCATAATTCAATGATTTTTTTGGCTTGTGAATCAATATTATCGGGTAAGAGCCTTATTTTTTGTTGATTTTGATTTATAAGGATCACGGTAATATCTTCTAATTGCTCTAACAATGATTGGCATGTGGGTTGAGAGATTTTCCTTTATCCTTAAAAGATTATA
>NZ_JARTJQ010000134.1:0-2374 GCF_036225245.1 Weizmannia sp. CD-2023 | reverse complement strand
GTTATACGGCGTTTCTCAGGCGCGTCGCCCGCCGGTTCCGCCCGGAAGGCCTGCTCGTCTCGACTGCGCTTGCGCCGAAAATTTCCGGCACGCAGCCGGGCCTGCTTTACGCAGCCCACGATTCCGGCGCTCACGGGGCCATCGTTGATTTTGTCATTTTGATGACGTATGAATGGGGATGGGCCGGCGGCAGGCCGCGGGCCATCGCCCCGATTCCTGAAGTGAGGCGTGTCGTTGATTATGCCGTTACCGTCATTCCGCGGAATAAGATTATGATGGGGGCGCCGCTTTACGGACGTGACTGGAGAATCCCGTGGCGCGCAGGCACAACGGCGCGCACGATCAGCCCGCATGAAGCCCTTTCCTTGGCGGCACGGTACGGGGCTGACATCCGCTACCACCCGACCGACCAGGCGCCTTATTTCCGTTACACTGATGCATCAGGCCAGCAGCATGAAGTCTGGTTTGAAGATGCGCGCAGCATGCGGGCAAAAATCAATTTGCTAAACGAATACGGGCTGCGCGGAATCAGCTACTGGGTGCTCGGCAACCCGTTTCCCGAAAACTGGGTCGTGCAGCAGGCACTCATTCAGGCAAGAAAACGGTAATCCGCAACAAAGCGTACGGATGCCCTAAGATTGATTTCATGAATGCTGCTTCTTGCTGCAACAGGATGCGTCCAAACCGCCAGTGCTGCATTTTTCTGCATCGCCCGTACGAAAATCCATCCGGCAGGCTTTTTCAGGCTTGCCGGTTTTTCATGCCCGTTCCACTTCTGTCACCGCGGAAAGTTTGATCGATATCCGCTCCCCTGTCTCCCCTGCCAGCTCCAGCTTTTTTTCGAGCGGCCGGAATTTTGTAATGGTACCGGTGGCGGTAAAGAAATTTCCCGCTTCAAAGAAACGGACCGTAACCGGCACGCGCAGCCGGCAGGCAGATATGAGCATATGGTTCATCTCTTCAAGCTGCTGCTCATCGAGTTCGGGCTTTGCCTGTTTTTCCTGTTCTTTCTGCCATTTTAAAAGTGCCTGCTTATGCTCGGGCAAAAACATGCGTGACCCTTCCCAAAGTTTGTTACCGCGCTGCAGGTATCCGCTCATTTGTAATGCCCTCCTATCTTTTTGGCACGTTCAAGCGCCTGGCCGGCATCAAGCAGCGACACGGCGCGGATGACGGCGCCGGAACCGTATTTCTGCTTGATGCGGTCGACCGCATACCCAATCTTTCTTTCCCCTTCCCTGTTTTCAAACAGATCAAGCTGCCGGATATCATCCCGCGACAGGCGCGACAGCCCGACGCTGATACGGCGGACCGGATTTCCGTCCCAAAACGAAAGAAACAGCCGGCACGCCGCCCGGTAAACGTCCATTGTCCCGTTTGTCGGCGCCAGAAGCGTCATCTGGCGGTGAAAGCCGGACGGATGGGCATAATCCGCCCCCTGGCAGCCGACCGAAACACAAGCGCCCATGACGCCTGAAGTACGCGCCCGGAAACAGACTTCCTCGCAAAGTTCAAGAAGGGCAACTTTGATTTCATGCTCAAAATCGGCGTAGTCGCGCGGCAGCGTCATCGCATGCCCGATCGCTTTCTGTCCGACGTGCGATTCTTTCGAGACGGGCGACTCATCAATGCCGTTTGCCGTCTCCCACAGTACCTGGCCGCCAATCCCCCACCGTTTTTTTAAAACAGAAAGTGGAAAGCAGGCAAGCGCACCGATTGTATAAATGCCGAGCCGCTTCAGATGCTGCTCCATCCGGCTGCCGACACCGAACATCCTGCCAACCGGCAAAGGCCATAAATGCGTTTTGAGATGATGGTGATCCAGTTCAAAAATGCCGGTTTTGTTTTTCTTCGCAAAATGGTCGCACGCCATTTTGGCCAGCACTTTGTTCGGCCCGATCCCGCAGCGGGCATACACGCCGGTTTCTTCCATGATGTCCCGCTGGATTTGCGCGGCGATCTCGCGCGGCTCTCCGAACAGTCGCCTGCTGCCCGTTACATCCATGAACTGCTCGTCAACGGAATACGGTTCAACCATATCCGTATAGCGGGCAAGAATCGAAGAAATCTGCACCGATACATCGAGATAGCGCTGCATGCGCGGCCGAACAATAACGGCATCCGGGCAGAGCTGCTGCGCTTCCCACAGGCGGAGCGCATTCTTCACGCCGCGCTTTTTCGCGAGCGGGCAGGCAGCGAGCACCACCCCGGACCGGCGCGCCGGCTCCCCCGATACGCTTACGGGTTTAGCCCTGTACGCCGGATGATCGGCTTTTGCCACACGTGCATAAAAAGACTGCCTATCGACGAGACCAATCACACGCTGGCGCATCGTTCAACCCCTCTTACCTTCGAAACTCAGCAAACCCCACGA
>NZ_JARTJQ010000133.1:0-5677 GCF_036225245.1 Weizmannia sp. CD-2023 | reverse complement strand
GGCATGGATCGTGAAATATTCATAAGGCGTATGCAACAGCCTTTTACTAACTTCAAAAGCAGCTATGCCGGAAACCGCCGAAGGGAAAAGAAACTGGTGCCGGATTGACCCGATAGCCAGTACTTCCAAACCAAACACGGCTGCTGTAACGGGCGCGCCAAACAGACTGGCAAAAGCAGCACTGATTCCGCATACGATCAGCTGGGCCCGAAGAAACGGCTGAATATGAAAAACTTTCCCAATCCATGTGGCAAGCGAACCGGCAAAGTGGGCGCTCGGCCCGAATTTTCCAGCCGAACCGCCGGATACAAGTGTAATGAGGGCCGCCAGATACTTGGCCGGGAAGCTTCTGTCAAAGGGCGGTTCCCCTTCGGAATGCACAGCAGCAATGGAAGAAGGCGCCCCTGATTTCATTTTATACAGCAACAGGCCGTTCAATAGGCCGCCAACTGGAAGCAGCAGCATCTTATAAGGCACGGGCAGCGCACCTGTTTTTCCGCTCAAAAAATTTAAAGCTTTCAAAAACAAACCGACCGTGGTCCCGGCCACAACGCCAATCAGTACGGCTACAGCGACATAGACGATCATGGTAAAAAACATCACGGCAGGCTCAATGTATTTCATTTGGTTCACATTTTCCCACTCCTGCATGTCAAAACATTGTTAGTTTTATTATACACCCAGTAATATCGAGGGCTAACACAAACGGACAGAGCGGGCTCTTTATACCGCGCGAAAAAATGGGCCGGGCACTGCATCCGGGCCGCAGGGTTAACAGGCTCAGCTAATGCCTTCGGTCTAGGTTCTTGATTGTGAAAAACCCCGCCCTTCTAAGAAGGACGGGGTTTAACAGATTATGTATGTGCCGCAGTTGCCGTAATCAAACTAAGAAAGTTTTAGAACCACACTCCTCAAAGTGGGTGTCCGCAAAAGCGTTCCTGCCATCCTCCCTGCCAAACGGCAAAAGGCTCGGCATTCCCGCAATAATGTTAAACTCCCTATAACAGTTTAAAGGTTAAAACTTTATTAATATTACGTACAACGCAGCTTGTACTCTTATACTACGCTTTATGCGCCGCAAGATCAAGAGGAAAATTTTTCATTCGATTTCGCCGCTCCACGCCATCATGCCGCCTTCCAGGTTTGTGACATCAAAACCCTGGCTTTCGAGAAACTGGCATGCCATATAGCTCCGCCCGCCGGAATGGCAAACGACAATATAGTTTTTGGAACGGTCAAGATCCTCTAGGCGGAATCCCAGCAAACCGAGCGGAATATGCAGCGCGCCCGGAATTTTTCCTTCCGCCACTTCCTCCGTTTCGCGCACATCGATAATATTGAGTTTTTCACCCTTGTTCAGTTTTTCCTCGACTTCCATCGCAGAAATTTCTTTCATCAAAATTCCTCCCTCGTAAAACAAAATCCCCCGCTTTTTGCGAAAAGTGCGGGCCTTGCCCCAGCGGCGATTCTGCGAAAAGACCGGTGTCAGCGGCTTTTCACAAGCAGGTTGACCGCTTCTTTTACAAGGCTTCCCGCGTCTTCCCCGTTTTGTTCGGCATTTTTCACACATTCCACCAGATTGGCACTGACAATGACGCCGATCGTGCGGTCAATTGCCGTCCGGGCGGCAGACAACTGGGCAATGACCTCTTTGCAATTGTCCTTTTCTTCCATCATCCGCAGTACTCCCCGCAATTGCCCTTCGATTCTTTTGACACGGTTTTTGATTTTCGCATCGTATTCCACCTTTTTCCCTCCCCGGTTCCAAGATCGTATAAGAATGAATATGGAATCCTTTTCTGCGTAATAAACGAATGCTGAAATTGGCTTCAAGCCGGCTGGAAACAATAAGGTGAAGACTGCCTTTTGGAATTTCGCCGGAAAACCGCTTTAAATAAGCCGTCGGAATCACAATGGCATCCGCGGTACCGCTTCCCGCATGCTGGTAATCCCTCACATCGACCACCACTTTATGTTCAAGCACATCTTTTCTTAAATCCGCCCGCACAGCACCGCGAACGGGAACGTAACGTGTATAGCCGGTTTTCGCGAGAATGAGCGCAAGAACGAGCAAAACAATATACATTTATACGGATGACCTCCTGCCCGAAGTTCGGTTACAACCCCCATCATATACCCCAGGCGGTATTATTGTCAAATGGATGGCTTAAAAATACCCGCTGAAAATGGTAAAATAATGGAGCTATATAAAATGAACTTAAGTTTTTACAACAAGCTCGAGCACCAATTTGCATGATGACTAGACAACAGAGCTGCGATATTTTGTTCATTTTATATACATTTTTTAAAAGCAAGGAGAAGGGGAAATGAAGACAAAAGCAGCAAGCTGGTTTACGCTCTTTTTGGCGATGATGCTCGCCGTCGCAGGGTGTGAAGGGCATCAAAACAGCACAAAAACGAGTACAGAACAAAAAACAGCGCAACAAACAAATACCGGGCCAGGAGAAAACCGGCAAACGACAGGCAAGCAAATTGCTGTTAAACTCGCCGATGTAACCGATGGAGACACGATTAAAATTTATAATAATGGAAAAGAAGAGACGGTCCGCTATTTGCTCGTTGACACGCCGGAATCAAAAAAACCGAATATGTGTGTGCAGCCGTATGCAAAAGCAGCCTATTACCGGAACAAGCAGCTCGTTTCAAGTGGCAAACTGACGATCGAATTTGATCACGGGGCCAAACGCGACAAATACGGGCGGCTCCTCGCTTATGTATTCGTAAACGGCAAGTCCGTGCAGGAAAAGCTGCTGAAAGAAGGGTACGCGCGCGTGGCCTATGTGTATGAACCGCCCTATCAATATTTGGACACTTTCAAAAAAGCCGAACAGCGGGCTAAAAACGAAAAACTCAGGGTCTGGTCGCAACCCGGGTATGCAACAGACCGCGGTTTTAACGGGTGCGAAAAAGGCAGTTCCGCATCCAACTCCAATGCTTCCGGCGGGGAGAGCCGTTCCAGCAACGGGAGCAGCAGTTTCCAAAACTGTACGGAACTGCGCAAAAAATATCCAAACGGCGTGCCGCGTTCAAACCCTGCCTACCGTTCCTATATGGACGGCGACAAGGACGGATACGCATGCGAACCATATAAGTAAGAAACAGGCTTGCACACAAGCCTGTTTTTCTTTTTCTGGTGCAAGGTACCCCGGCTCGTGCCACCCTTCCCCATCACTTGCTTCAAGCCTGTTTTTTGGTTTCACAGACAAGCCCGCATGATTTCCGTCTGCCCGGCAACTGCCTCAACCCCGGTACTTTTTTCGAGCGATTTTACAAGCTCCCCATTTGTAATAATGATTGCTGTAATCGTATCCGCTGCATTGGCTTTGATAAATTCCAGGTTAAAACGAATCAGCGGGTCGCCTTTTTCCACTTTGTCCCCGGCCTGCACAACCGTTTCAAACCCCTTCCCGTCGAGTGAAACCGTTTCCAGTCCGATATGAATCAAAACTTCCAGCCCTGATTCGCCGCGCAACCCGATCGCATGCTTTGTCGGAAATATCTGGATCACCTCGCCGTCAAACGGGGAAACGACCCGGCCCTCAATCGGCCTGATTGCCACGCCGTCCCCAATCATTTTTTCGGAAAAGATGGGATCGGGCACTTCCTCAATTGGCGTCACCTCTCCCCCCGTTGGCGCAAAAATATGCTCTTCCTTTCTTTTTCGGTGGAAAAATGGAAACAAAACGGACACCTGCCTTGTTTTCAACTAAATACATCTTCTATTTTAACATGTATGAAAAAAATCCGGCAGTTTTCATGGAAAATGCCGGATTTATTATCTGTACTCACTGGCGGGCCGGACTGCATGGCTCCCCAAAATGTATGCAATTGTCGAGCAGCGTCTCCGTTGGGATATGAACGGAGCGTTTGCGGATGCTGCGTGCATAGAAACTGGAGACTAAGGGTTATACCGGGAAGCTGTCGTGTCATTTCACTTCGTTTATCAGCGCGATTGTGCTTCTCGAGCAACCAAAGGTTTATACTAGGAAGCTGTTGTGTCACACCGGCAATGCTAGCATCACGTTTGTTTGACGGAATAACTAAAGTTTATTCCGGGAAGCTGTCGTATGTCCATACAGCTGTTTTGACGATTTTTCCGTTCCCGTTAAAAAATCGACTTTACAGCCATCGACTCAACCGGCAAGCCTGCCTCATATCTTTTTATAAAGGCTTCGTACCCTGAAACGCCTTCAGGTTCCGGGCTTAGCGTCATGCTTTCGGGATGGGTGAACACGTTTTGGTCCAAAAAGTCTTCCAGGCTTTGCTTCCCGTTTCCGGATTTTGCATAAACCGCGAGCACGGCCATCCCCCAGGCGCCGCCTTCACCGGCAGTGCTCATCACCGTAATCGGCGTATTTAATGCATTCGCCAATACTTGCTGGCCAATGACCGGCGTTTTAAACAGGCCGCCCTGGGCAATCAGGACATCCGTTTTGATTCCTTCTTCATTCTTCAAAATATCCATCCCGATTTTAAGCGGTGCAAATGCCGCATACAACTGGGCCTGGACAAAATTTGCCAATGTAAAGGCACTGTCCGGTTTCCTGACAAACAGCGGGCGCCCGGCCGGCATTTTTGTAATGTTCTCGCCTGACAAGTAGCTGTAATTGAGCAAGCCGCCTGCATCCGGATCCGCTTTTGCAGCCACCAAAAACAAAGTTTCATATAAACGATCCGCCGGCAAGTCAACACCGAGTCGTTCAGCAAATTGTTTAAACAGGTTTGCCCATGCATTAATGTCAGACGAGCAGTTGTTGATATGGACCATCGCCACGGGCGCCCCGCTCGGCGTTGTGACAATATCAATATCCCGGTACACTTTTTCAAGCGGCTGATCCAGCACAATCATCGAAAATGCCGAGGTGCCGACGGATATATTTCCGGTCCGTTTGCGCACACTGTTTGTGCACACCATCCCGGTTCCGGCATCCCCCTCAGGCGGAGCCATCAAACTGCCTGCCTGAAGATTTCCGTTTACATCCAATAATGCCGCTCCTTCGGGTGTTAAAGTACCCGCATATTCGCCGGCTTTTAATACTTTTGGCAGCACTTTCCCGATATGCCATGGATAGGGCGCCACATTTTCAAGCCGGTCAAACGTATCAAGAAAATCTTTCCGATATGTGCCTGTCTCTTCATCCACCGGAAAAACACCGGATGCATCGCCAATTCCTAACACCTTTTCTCCGGATAATTTCCAGTGTACATAACCGGCCAACGTGGTGATAAAGCGAATATCCTTTACATGGGGCTCCTGGTTTAAAATCGCCTGGTAAAGGTGGGCAATGCTCCATCGTTGCGGAATATTAAATTGAAATCGTTCAGTCAATTCATCCGCCGCTTGTTCGGTGATGTTATTACGCCATGTCCTGAAAGGAACGAGCAGCTCTCCGTTTTCTGCAAAAGCCAAATACCCGTGCATCATAGCGCTTACACCAATGGCACTGATTTTTGTTAAAGTCGTATGGTATTTCCCCTGGACGTCTGCCGCAATTTGGGCATAGCTTCTTTGAATCCCTTCCCACACTTCTTCCAACGAATACGTCCAGATGCCGTTTTCAAATTTGTTTTCCCAAACATAGCCGCCGGATGCGATTGTTTCAAAATCGTCCGTGACAAGTACGGCCTTTATCCGGGTTGACCCCAGTTCAATGCC
>NZ_JARTJQ010000132.1:0-14192 GCF_036225245.1 Weizmannia sp. CD-2023 | reverse complement strand
GAAACATTTGATGTCCATATTGACGAAAATGTTAAACCGCATGACTGGATAAAAGTGACGGCTACCGACGAAAACGGGAAGAAAACGGAATTTGAAGCGCTTGTCCGTTTCGATTCCGATGTAGAAATTGACTATTACCGCCACGGCGGCATCCTACAAATGGTGCTGCGCGAAAAACTACAGCAGTCCAAAAATGAAGTGAAATCAAAATCATAATGTTTAAAAAAGCTGCGGCCAAAGCCGCAGCTTTTTTTGAATCAAATTTATAATTTTTCCCATAATTGCCCATACTAAGTAAAAATACTTGTAAGGAGTGGCAAATATGAGAAAAACCCATAAAAAGACCCTTTCGGATCTTGTTGCCGAAAATAAACAGGAACTGTTGCGCGACAGGGATGCGCTGATGCGGATAGAAGAACGGCTGGACCGGAAACACGAGATGAAATTAGCAGAATAAGCCACTGTTTGTGAATCATAATCCGCTTTCCTCCTGGGGAAAATGTATAAGGAGGGGGGAGATATGATGGGCAACCCAAACAAGAAAAGCAAATATTTCGTTCCCGATCATCTTGGCACGCAGCCGCGCGGATTTTCCGGCAATAAGGGGAAGAAGATGCAGGACCGTTCGGGACAGCACGCCCAGGTGATACAGACAAAAGGGGAGTAGCTTTCACAGCCGAAGGAGGAGAACACAATGGCGCATAACCGACCGAAACCGGACGACCGCAGCGATAATGTGGAAAAACTGCAAAACATGATCCACAATACGATCGAAAACATGGAAAGCGCGGAAGAATCGCTTGCCGTTACAAGCGATGAAACGCAAATCCAACAAATAAAGGAAAAAAATGAGCGGCGCCGTGAAAGCCTCGAAGCGATGAGAACCGAGGTAAAAGACGAAGCCGCATACAAACAGCAGCAATAAACGAAAACGGCCTTTCGACGGAAAACAGCAGCGTTTCTTTGGAACCACGCCTTTTCCCTCTCGGAAAGGCCGTTTTTTCTCTCCTTTTGCTGCGACCATGCGTGCATCCGAAGTTTTCCCGGCCCCGTATCAGGCATCCTTTTAGGAGGGGGAATTTTCTTTATGCTAAAATAAAATTGACTGTACATATGAAAGAGGTGTCCGGGATGTTTGTATCAGAAACAGAAGTCAAAGTGCGGTATGCAGAAACAGACCAAATGGGGGTTGTGTACCACGCCAATTACCTGATTTGGATGGAAGTGGGGCGGACGAAATTAATCGAAGACCTTGGCTTCCGTTATGCGGATATGGAAAAAGACGGGATTTTGTCGCCGGTCATCGATATTCAAATTTCATACAAAAAACCGGCCCGTTACGGGGAAACAGTGACCGTAAAAACATGGGTCGATGCATATGACGGGCTGCGCGTAACGTACGGCTATGAGATTTACACAGAAACCGGCGACCTTGCCGTGGCCGCGAGTTCAACACATGTCTGCGTAAAGAAAGACAGCTTCCGACCGGTTTCGTTCCGCCGCCTCTACCCAAAATGGCATGAAGCATATGAAAAAGCAAAAAAATCATAAAGCGGGGGGATGGATTTGGCTTTTGGCATACACCGCAACCAGCTTAAAGCGTGGAAAGCGGCGATTGACCGCGGGGAGATTGCGTTTTTAACGCATTTTTGGCTGGACGACCGTTTCCCCGGCGCAAAATCGGTCACAAAAGTCGGCTGTAAAGATCTGGAGAAACTCGCTGCATGGGGAGCACGCTACCAGCTGAAAAAAGAATGGATTCATGTCCGTAAAGACGGTTACAGCCATTTCGACCTGCTTGGCAGGAAGCAGCGAGAAATTTTGCAAAAAGAAGGGCGCCTTGCGGAAGCAAAAAAATTTTTAAAATGAAAAACCGGCATCACTGGCAGCAAAAAAGCAAAAGCTGCCGGATGATCCCGGTTTTAACCTTTTTTATATTCATATACCGGTTCATCCCGTTTCGGGTCATACCCGATATACAAATCATGGCCGTCAAAATACCATTCGTCCGTGCCTTCAATGAAAAAAGCATGGCCGTTCCGTTCAACGGCCGCCACCGGATCGTCGGGAACGTCTTTTTGAACACCAAGTGAAAACCCGTGTTGGACAGGCGTGGAGCCGCCGTATTTGGCAAAAAAACGGACGGACTCGCCGTCGTCCAGTTCCAGTTCCCTTTTAAACCAGTTTACTGCCTCATCTGTAATGTGCATTTTCATGCCGCCACTTCCTTCCAACTG
This sequence comes from Weizmannia sp. CD-2023, assembly GCF_036225245.1. Classification (NCBI taxonomy): domain Bacteria; kingdom Bacillati; phylum Bacillota; class Bacilli; order Caryophanales; family Bacillaceae; genus Heyndrickxia; species Weizmannia sp. CD-2023. Next base: position 11,955 of record NZ_JARTJQ010000132.1, on the reverse strand, counting down.
CCTTTTACATTTTCATTATAGACCAAAGCACGTTTTTTTCCCTAACCTTTTGCCTTCGTTTACCGGCCCCGGGTTATAGGAAACATCAGATTTAGAAACAATGGCTGCCTTACAGCCACTTGACTTTTGGCTCGGTCTTATTTTTAATCCGCTTAATATTGGCTTTATGGCGGTAAATAATGAAAGAGGCAAGCGCCAGAACGATGACGAACAGCGGCCAGTCATGTGTTACAATCATATAAATGAGCGTATACAGGATGCCAAAAACAGCCGCCATGATAGAAGAAAGCGAAACGTATTTGCTCCATTTTAATGTAATCAAAAAAACGATGATGACCATGACAAACAATGGCCATTGATAGGCAAGAACAACGCCGGCGGAAGTTGCCACCGCTTTGCCGCCTTTAAATTTGGCAAATACCGGAAGCATATGGCCGATAACAGCGATCATCCCGATTAAAAGCGGGTGCACCGTATGCTCCAGGCCAAAAAAGTGGGGCAATAAGGTGGCGATTGTCCCTTTCAGAATATCCACCACTGTTACGACACTGCCGGCTTTGAACCCGAGCACACGGAACGTATTGGTCGCACCGAGATTTCCGCTGCCGTGTTCGCGGATGTCTATACCGTAAAAAAGCTTACCAACGATCAGGCCTGTCGGGATTGAGCCGAGCAGGTAAGCCAAAAGGATCATCAGGACAATATTCATGTACAAAACTCCTTGGAAAAAATCTATGCTTATTGTAGCATGTTCTTAAAGGAAAGAGGAATATTTTTTGCCGATTCCGTGCAGATTTTCTAACCGAGCAGGAATTGGAAAAGATCAAGTGAATGTTTAAGTTGGGATCAGACTGGCGAAAGTACAAGAAAGGAGAGGTGTTGATCAAATGGCAATCGAAAATCCGAGCAGGGAAGAAATCAGGGAAATTTTACAAAAAGCAAAACGAATTGCAGTGGTTGGCTTGAGCAATAACCCGGAAAAAACATCTTATACGGTAGCCAAAGCCATGCAGGATGCCGGCTATGAGATTATTCCGGTCAATCCGAAAGCAACGGAAATTCTCGGGGAAAAGGCTGTCCCGAGCTTAAAAGATATCGAAGGCCATGTGGACATTGTGGATATTTTCAGGCGGCCCGAATATTTGCCGGAGCTGGCACGGGAGTTTGATGAAATCGATGCGGACGTTTTCTGGGCGCAGCTCGGCATCGAAAACGAGGAAGCATACCGGTTTTTAAAAGAAAAAGGCTATACCGTTGTGATGAACCGCTGCATTAAAGTGGAACATGCCCTGACAAAATAGGCTTTTTCAAGCAGGCGCCAGCTTAAAGGGCGCTTGCTTTCTTTATATTTTCCCAATAAAACGGCCGTTTACTGGAGAAGTTTTTATAACCGTTGCTTTGCCCCTCCCGTTCCCGTCATTTCCGCATGCCCTTTTACAAATTCCGTTTTATCGTTAAAATGAGTATGATAAAAACGGCAAATGATGTTATAATGAGAACGAATATTTGTTCTTATGAACGCCGGTGCACGTGCTTTGCAATTGAAAGGGGAATAGATGTGGCGAAGAAACAAAATATATTGGAATATAATGATGATGCAATCCAGGTGCTGGAAGGGCTGGAGGCCGTAAGGAAAAGGCCGGGCATGTACATCGGGTCGACCGATGCGCGCGGTTTGCACCATCTTGTCTATGAAATCGTCGACAATGCGGTGGATGAGGCGTTGTCCGGGTACGGAAACCATATCATCGTCAACATTCACAAAGATAACAGCATCAGCGTCCAGGACTTCGGGCGCGGCATGCCGGTCGGGATGCACAAGCTCGGTAAGCCGACGACAGAAGTGATCTTGACGATTTTGCACGCCGGCGGAAAATTTGGGCAGGGCGGCTATAAAACGAGCGGCGGCCTGCACGGTGTCGGCGCGTCCGTCGTCAATGCCCTGTCGGAATGGCTTGTTGTTACCATACATCGCGACGGTTACGTGTATGAACAGCGTTTCCGTGACGGCGGCAAACCGGAAACAACGCTCGAGAAAACCGGGAAAACCAATAAGACCGGCACAACGATCCATTTTAAACCCGACCCGTCCATTTTTAGCACCATCACTTTTAACTACGATACATTATGCGAACGGCTGCGCGAATCGGCCTTTCTTTTAAAAGGGTTAAAAATTGAAATCACTGATGAACGTTTCGGGCGGCATGATCTGTTCCACTACGAAAACGGCATTGAAGCCTTTGTCCAGTACTTGAACGAAGGAAAAGAAGTGCTCCATCCGGTTGTGTTTATCGAGGGGGAAACAAACGGAATCGAAGCGGAATTTGCGTTTCAGTTTAACGACGGCTTTTCGGAAAACATTTTATCTTTCGTGAACAACGTGCGCACGAAAGACGGCGGCACGCACGAAGCCGGGGCAAAAACGGCATTGACGCGCGTCGTGAACGATTATGCAAGAAAAACCGGGCTGTTAAAAGAAAAAGATAAAAACTTAGAAGGGACGGATATCCGCGAAGGGCTGTCCGCCATTATTTCCGTCCGCATTCCGGAAGAACTGCTCCAATTTGAAGGACAAACGAAAGGGAAACTTGGCACAAGTGAAGCCCGCTCTGCAGTTGATACGATTGTTTCGGAACACCTTTCTTATTTTCTTGAAGAAAACCCGGATACGAGCAATCTTTTAATCCGGAAAGCCATCAAGGCGTCGCAGGCAAGGGAAGCAGCGAGGAAAGCACGGGAAGAAGCGAGAAGTGGCAAAAAGCGGAAGAAATCGGAAACGACTTTGTCCGGAAAGCTGACGCCGGCGCAAAGCCGCAATCCGCAGCGGAACGAACTGTATCTCGTTGAAGGGGATTCCGCGGGCGGTTCTGCGAAACAGGGGCGCGACCGGAAATTCCAGGCTGTTTTGCCGCTGCGCGGAAAAGTCATCAATACGGAAAAAGCAAAGCTTGCGGATATTTTTAAAAATGAAGAAATCAATACCATTATTTATACGATTGGTGCCGGCGTCGGCCCTGAATTCAATTTGGAAGACGTCAATTACGACAAAGTCATTATTATGACCGATGCCGACACGGACGGTGCCCACATCCAGGTGCTGCTTCTTACGTTCTTTTACCGCTATATGCGGCCTTTGATTGAAGCGGGAAAAGTGTACATCGCGCTGCCACCGCTTTATAAAGTCAGCAAAGGCACCGGCAGGAAAGAAATCGTGGAATATGCTTGGACCGAAAAAGAACTGGATGAAACGATCAAAAAAGTCGGGCGCGGCTATATCCTGCAGCGTTATAAAGGGCTCGGTGAAATGAACGCCGACCAGCTTTGGGAAACGACGATGAATCCGGAAACGCGGACTTTGATCCGTGTCCGTATTGATGATGCGGCCCGGGCTGAACGGCGGGTGACCACGCTTATGGGCGATAAGGTTGAACCGCGCCGGCAATGGATTGAAAATCATGTGGAATTCGGGCTTGAGGACGACACCAATATTTTAGACAATGAGAATTTGATGATTGAGGAAGGGGACATGAACGGATGAAGACGGCTGAACGTTTTCAAGATTTGCCTTTGGAAGAGGTGCTGGGCGACCGCTTCGGCCGGTACAGCAAATATATTATTCAGGATCGTGCCCTTCCGGATGCGCGGGACGGCCTGAAGCCGGTGCAGCGGCGGATTCTTTATGCGATGCATGTAGAGGGTAACACTGTTGACAAGCATTTCCGGAAATCGGCAAAAACGGTCGGCAACGTCATCGGCAATTACCATCCGCACGGGGATTCTTCCGTTTATGAAGCGATGGTGCGGATGAGCCAGGACTGGAAGCTGCGAAACGTGCTCATTGAAATGCACGGCAATAACGGGAGCATTGACGGCGACCCGGCCGCGGCCATGCGGTATACAGAAGCAAGGCTCGCCCCGATTGCATCCGAACTCCTTCATGATATTGATAAAGAAACGGTTAAATTTATCCCGAATTTCGATGATACCGCAAATGAGCCGATTGTGCTGCCCGCCCGGTTTCCCAACCTGCTCGTGAACGGATCAACCGGCATCTCGGCCGGATATGCAACCGAAATTCCGCCGCACCACCTCGGGGAAATCATTGACGGGGCCATCATGCGGATGGAAAACCCGGATTGCACGGTGGACGACCTGATGACAGTCATAAAAGGCCCCGATTTTCCAACAGGCGGCATTGTCCAGGGAATTGACGGGATTAAAAAAGCGTATGAAACCGGCAAAGGCAAAATGGTCGTAAGAGGCAGGACATCGATCGAAGAGATCCGCGGCGGGCGAAAGCAAATTGTCATCGCAGAGATTCCTTATGAAGTCAATAAAGCCAATCTTGTCAAAAAAATCGACGAGCTCCGGATTGACCGGAAAGTGGAAGGCATATCCGAAGTCCGCGATGAAACCGACCGGACCGGGCTCCGGATTGTGATCGAACTGAAAAAAGATGCGGATGCAGATAGCGTCCTGAATTATTTATTCAAAAACACTGATCTCCAGGTTTCCTACAATTTCAACATGGTGGCCATCCATAACCGTCGGCCGCAGCTGATGGGCCTCCGTGAACTGCTCGATGCTTATATTGAGCACCAGAAAGAAGTGGTCACAAAAAGAACGGAATTCGATCTCAAAAAAGCGCGTGACCGCAAGCATATTGTTGACGGCCTGATGAAGGCACTTTCCATCCTGGATGAAGTCATTGCAGCGATTCGGGCATCCAAAGATAAAAAAGATGCAAAAGCGAACTTAATCGCAAAGTTTGCTTTTACCGAACCCCAGGCTGAAGCGATTGTCACGCTGCAGCTCTACCGCCTGACCAATACGGACATTACGACGCTGGAAAATGAGGCGGCAGACCTTGAGAAAAAAATTGAGACCTATCTCGCGATTTTATCCAGCGAGAAAAAACTGTTTACGGTGATCAAAAAAGAACTGAGAGATATCCGGAAAAAATACGCGGATAACAGAAGGACAACGATTGAAGCGGAAATACAGGAATTAAAAATCAATCTGGAAGCGATGATCCCGAATGAAGATGTGATGGTCACCATTACAAAAGACGGTTATATCAAACGGACAAGCCTCCGTTCATATACTGCTTCAAACGGCCGGGACCTTGCTATTAAAGACAGCGACCGCCTGCTCTTTAAACAGCAGCTCAATACCGTCCAGACGGTGCTACTTTTCACAAATAAAGGAAGCTATATCTATTTGCCGGTCCATGAACTGCCGGATATCCGCTGGAAAGATCTCGGGCAGCATGTTTCCAATCTTGTGACGCTTGAACGCGATGAAGGCATCATCAAAGTGCTCCCGATTGAAGATTTCAACCAGCCGCAGTTTATTTTGTTTTTCACGAAAAACGGCATGGCGAAGAAAACGGAATTGCAGCAATACCAGGCACAGCGCTATTCGAAAGCCCTCGTTGCAATCAACTTAAAGGGCGATGATGAAGTGGTCGATGTTCACCTGACAGACGGCTCAAAAGAAGTCTTCCTCGCTTCCCGCCTCGGTTACGGGCTCCGGTTTGATGAAGCGGAAATCAGCGTTGTCGGCCAGCGGGCAGCAGGGGTAAAAGGCATGAACCTAAAAGAAGGCGACAGGCTCGTTAGCGGGAAAATCATTGAAGATCCGGAAAAAGATAAAGTCTTTATTGCCACCCAAAGAGGCGCCGTCAAGAAAATGAAAGTGTCCGAATTTGACAAAACAAGCCGGGCCAAACGCGGCGTCATCATGCTGCGCGAATTAAAAGCCCATCCGCACCGGATCGCCGGGGCTGTGATTGCAGGCGACGATGAAACCGTCTCGGTCATCACGGAAAAAGGGCATCAGGAAGACATTCGGCTCCACGATTTGCGCGACCACGACCGTTATTCAAATGGCTCATTTGCCATTGATGAAGAAGAGAACGGGACCGTGACAGAAGTATGGAAGCAGGAACCGGAAGAGGGTGCTGCGGAAGAAAACGATTGAAAAAAGTGTTTGCCGTTTTCGGCAAACACTTTTTTCATCTTCAGGCAAGTTTTACATAATTCGATGCTTGCGGCGTATCCTAAAGAAAAACGGATGCGGGGTGAGAAGATGAAAAAAGAATACATGCTTGCACTGCTCGCATTATGGTTTATGGCAGCCGGCACGGTTGTGATCGCGGACGCGGGCGGGAAGACGAAAGCCGGCAAAACGGTGATTCACCGGTACGAGGCGGATGTAACCGGCGACGGAAAAAAGGATGCGATTGTATTGGAAGGCATCCCGTTTGCAGCCGGCAGCCCGTATATGAAAAAAATTTGGGCGCGGATTGCCACGTCGGAAGGAAAGAAATATAAATTGCCGTATGAGCCTGGGTATGAACCGGAAATCCAGTTCACCGATCTCAACCATGACGGCGTAAAGGACATGCTCGGATCAAGCAACAGCGGCGGAAGCGGGGGCATAAACCAGTACCGCCTCGATACGCTGAAAGGCGGCATTTTAAAACATTTGCCGATGCCGCCCGTGTTAAAGCTTAGCGGCAAATTTGAAAATGCATTGTCGGCCAGGCTCAACATTGAAAATACGAACGAAACATTTTTGATTGATTTAAGAAAACGAAAAAAAGATTATATCCGGCTCGGTATTTACCGAAAGGACGGAATGCTCAATGAGCCGTTTGAACTGATGATCGATCCGGCGGCGGTTTACAAACCGGTGAAAATAAAGGGCAAAAAAGGCGTCGGGCTCGAAGGTTATCAGCAAGTAAGCGGTGCCTACCATGCAGATAAACTCGGCAACGTAAAGGCAACATGGTATTTTAAAGACGGAAAATGGATCCTGGTTCGTGCCAAATGGCAGCCTACAAACGCATAAAAAAACTCCCGGCGGGGGAGTTTTTTTATTGCGGATTCGAAAATTGAAAATGTTTTTGCGCAAAAATAGATTATAATAGTAATAAATTCCAAACAAAACAGGGGTAGAGCAGATTGGACAGACAAAAAAGCAAGTACAGATGGGTTGTTTTTTTCGCGGTGCTGTTTTCCTACATGGTGATTGTCAGCCAGCGAACGGCGCCAGGCTTGATTTCGGATAAACTGATGAGCGAGTTTCATATGACAGCGTCCGTCATCGGTTTATTGACAGGTGCGCAGTTTCTCGCTTATGCGGGGCTGCAAATTCCGATTGGGATTTTTTCCGACCGGTTCGGGCCGAACGTTTTTTTGGTCACAGGCACTTTATTCAGTGGCATCGGCACGTTCTTATACAGCATTTCGCCGAATGAAGCCTGTTTGCTCGTATCCAGGGTGCTTGCCGGCATGGGGGATGCGACCATTTGGATTAATCTTGTCTTGATTTTAAGTCAGTGGTTTTATGCGAAAGAGTTTGTCGGGCTGATCGGTTATGCCGGCATGGCCGGAAGCGTGGGTTCTTTGCTCGCAACCGTTCCGCTAACGGCCTGGATTTCAGCTTCGGGATGGCGCCAGCCGTTTTTTGTAACCGGTATTCTGCTCCTCGCAAGTACGGTGATGCTGTATGTCGTGCTGATCCGACTCCCGCAAAAGCGGGAAGGGGGAACGCATGCGAATACAAAAGTCCGCCATGAAAAAATGCTTTTGGTTCTAAAGCGGATCTTGAAAAGCAGGCAGGCGAGGGCTGCATTTTTATGCCATTTCGGACTTGTCGGCACATATGTTGGTTTTATTGGTACATGGGCTGTGCCGTACGGGATGCATATTTTCGGCATGAACCGCCCGGAAGCGAGCCAGCTGGTCATGACAGGATTAATCGGAGCAATTATCGGCGCGCCGGTTACCGGATGGATCGCAAGCAGACTCGGTTCAAGGAAGAAGCCATATTTGCTGATTCAAACCCTGATTTTTCTGGCATGGACGGTTTTCTTTTTGAGCGGGGGCAAACCGCCGTTATTTTTCGCGGTGCTGTTAATGTTTGTCATCGGATATGGTAATGGTGCAAGCGCGCTGACGTTTGCGGTCGTCCGTCACTCCTTTGACGTAAGGGAAGTCGGATCGGTTTCCGGATTTGCCAATACCGGCGGCTTTTTAAGCGCGGTGCTTTTGCCGAGCTTGTTTGGAAAAGTGCTGGACCATTTTCATGCTGAAGCGAGTGTGGTCGGTTATCATTACGGCTTTTTAATCCCGGCGTTCTTTTCGCTTTTTGGCGTGCTCGGGACGGTGATGATCCGGGAGAAAATCCGCGCCGGAGAGAATCAGGCAGCATAAAAATTTTTAAACGGTGCACAGCAGTTGCCTGTTTTACATGAAATAAAAATTTTAAAAAAAAACCGGTAAAATGGTTCACGCATCCTTTTAAATGTGTTATACTAATGAACGATAAGTATAACACATTTGTCAAACAGTGCATATACTGATGGCATACGGGAGGGGCAGTGAAAAGAAACCATATACATACGGAGCCATTTTCCGGTTCGAAAAGGATGGGAACGATACATGGAACAAAAAGAAATAGTGCATATCATCTCGGACTCGGTCGGAGAAACGGCTGAATTTGTTGTAAAAGCGGTTGCTGCGCAGTTTAACGGCGGCCACATTGAAATCAGGCGGCACCCGCATGTGGAAGAAACAGACGATATCGAACCGGTAATTGAGGCGGCAAAAAAACAAAATGCCATCATTGCTTACACGATTGTCGTTACCCCTTTGAAAGCATACATTGACCGCCGCGCCGGCGAAGAAGGGGTTATTGCGGTCGACCTGATGAATCCGTTGATGGAAGCTTTTATGAAAAAGTTTCACAAGGAGCCGTACCATCGCCCGAAATTAATGCGCAAGCTGGATCAGGAATACTTTAAAAAAATCGAAGCCATTGAATTTGCCGTGAAATATGATGACGGGCGCGATCCAACCGGGCTGAAAAAAGCGGACATTGTCCTGCTCGGCGTCTCCCGGACGTCGAAAACGCCGTTGTCGATGTATCTGGCGCACCACAGCTTTAAAGTGGCGAATGTCCCGATCGTGCCGGAAATCGCGCCGCCTGATGAATTGTTTTCCATCCCGCGGGAAAAGTGCATCGGGCTGATGATTTCGCCCGAGAAACTGAATGAAATCCGGAAAGAACGGATCAGGGCAATGGGTTTAAAATCGGACGCCAATTATGCGAGCTTTGAACGGATTTATGAAGAACTCGTTTACGCGGAGAACATCATGCGGAGACTCAGATGCCCGGTCATTGATGTTTCGAATAAAGCGGTGGAGGAAACAGCAAGCCTTATTATTGAAATGTTCAAAAACAGGGAGGAGCTGCTCAAATGACAAAATTTGTCTACTTGTTCAACGAAGGCAACAGCCATATGCGCGACCTGCTCGGCGGCAAAGGGGCCAATCTAGCGGAAATGACAAACATCGGCCTGCCGGTGCCGTTCGGTTTCACAATTACAACCGAGGCATGCAATGACTATTATGCAAACGGCAAAAAAATTTCGGGCGCAGTCGAAACGCAAATTGAAGAAGCGCTTTTGACACTGGAAGAAAAAACCGGCAAAAAACTGGGCGGCAAGGAGAACCCGCTGCTCGTCTCCGTCCGCTCCGGCTCTGTGTTTTCGATGCCGGGGATGATGGATACGGTACTGAACCTCGGCATGAACGACGAGACCGTGGAAGCTGTCGCAGGACTGACCGGCAATCCGCGCTTTGCTTACGATTCGTACCGCCGGTTTATCCAAATGTTTTCTGACGTGGTGCTCGGCATTGATGTATACCATTTCGAACACTTGCTTGAACAAACCCGGGAACAAAAAGGGTATACAGCTGATCCGGAAATGACTGCGGAAGACTGGAAAGACATCATAGCCGGCTATAAAAAAGTCGTTAAAAAACATACGAAACAGGATTTCCCGCAAGACCCGAAAACGCAACTGTACCTTGCCGTAAATGCCGTTTTCGATTCGTGGAATAACCAGCGTGCCATTGTATACCGCCGCCTGAATAAAATTCCGGACCATCTCGGGACCGCCGTCAATATCCAAAGCATGGTATTCGGAAATATGGGGGATGATTCCGGAACCGGCGTCGCTTTTACACGGAACCCGTCAACAGGCGAACGCGTGCTGTACGGCGAATATTTAATCAATGCCCAAGGCGAGGATGTCGTCGCCGGCATCCGCACCCCGCAGCCGATCCAGGTGCTGGCAAAAGACATGCCGGAAGTGTACCGCCAGTTTGTAAAAACAAGCAAATTACTGGAAGAACACTACAAAGACATGCAGGACATTGAATTTACGGTGGAACGCGGCAAACTGTACCTTTTGCAAACCCGGAACGGCAAACGGACGGCGCAGGCTGCAATCCGCATAGCCGTTGAAATGGTGAAAGAAGGCATTCTCGATAAAAAGACAGCGCTTTTAAGGGTTGATCCGGAACAGTTGAATCAGCTCCTGCACCGCCGTATTGATGATGTCGCGGCCAAAAACCATCTTGCAAAAGGGCTGCCGGCATCCCCGGGAGCTGCAACCGGCGCCGTTGTATTTGATGCTGATGAAGCGGAACGGCTCGGCAAGGAAGGGAAAAAAGTGATTTTAGTCCGCCCCGAAACGACACCGGATGATATTCACGGCATTATTGCATCCCAGGCGGTTGTGACAAGCCGCGGCGGGATGACGAGCCATGCGGCGGTTGTCGCGCGCGGGATGGGGAAAGCGTGCATCTGCGGCTGCGAATCTATGAAAATTGATTTGAAAGCGGAACAATTTACGGTCGGCGATACGGTTGTCCGTTACGGGGATGTCATCACGATCGACGGTTCGACAGGTGAAGTGATGCTCGGCGAAGTCCCGATGATCGACCCTGAGCTTTCCGGCGAATTCAAAACGCTGCTTGAATGGGCGGATGAGGTGCGCGATCTCGGCGTGCGCGCCAATGCCGACAACCCTGCGGACGCGAAAAAATCGCTCGAATTCGGTGCAGACGGCATCGGCCTTTGCCGGACGGAGCATATGTTTATGGACATTAAGCGCGTGCCGATCGTTCAGGAAATGATCCTCGCCGAGACTTTGGAAGAGCGCGAAAAAGCTTTGGATAAACTGCTTCCGATGCAGCAGGGCGATTTTGAAGGCATCTTTGAGGAAATGGCCGGCCATCCGGTGACGATCCGCCTGCTCGATCCGCCAATGCACGAATTTTTGCCGGATAAGGAAGAACTGCTAGTAGAAGTAACAAAACTGCAGCTTACGGCACCAGGCTCAAAAGAACTGGAAGAAAAAGAATACTTGCTGAAAAAAGTCCAGCATCTTGCTGAATTCAATCCGATGCTCGGCCACCGCGGCTGCCGGCTCGGCATGATTTTCCCTGAAATCTACGAAATGCAGGTCAAAGCAATTTTTTACGCTGCCGCTGCCGTCCTGCAAAAGGGAATAAAAGTCCAGCCGGAAATTATGATTCCGCTTGTCGGCCATGTGAATGAGCTGAAACGGATGCGCGCGCTCGTGACGGATATGGCGAATCAGGTCATGGAGGAAAAGGGCTTGAAATTCGATTATACAGTCGGCACGATGATCGAAATACCGCGCGCCGCCCTTACCGCAGACCAAATTGCAGAAGAAGCCGATTTCTTCTCGTTTGGCACGAATGACTTAACGCAAACGACATTCGGCTTCAGCCGCGACGATGCGGAAGGAAAATTTTTGCAGCAGTATATCGAGCAAAAAGTGCTGCCGGAAAATCCGTTTGCCGTCCTTGACCAGGAAGGCGTCGGCAAACTTGTCGAAACCGGCGTCAAACTCGGCCGCCAGACAAAACCGGGCTTGAAAACCGGCATTTGCGGCGAACACGGCGGTGAAAAAAGCTCGATCGAATTCTGCTACAAAACGGGCCTGAACTACGTCAGCTGCTCGCCTTACCGCGTACCGCTCGCAAGGCTCGCCGCTGCACAGGCCACCATCCGGAACAAAAAAGAAGACACCGGTAAAGTGACAGTCGCTGCAAAATAAATCATTTTTTA
>NZ_JARTJQ010000131.1:0-1668 GCF_036225245.1 Weizmannia sp. CD-2023 | reverse complement strand
TACATCTTTTCCGAAAATTACACCGAGCAAGTAAAGCACGGTAGCCGAAAGTGTACAAAAAGAGTGTCTTGGAATACCCGATATTTAAACCTTGTCGAGAAAAACTTGACACATACCGGTTTTTTAGTCCTCTTCCTGTGCAAGGGCATTCGTGTTATAATGATACGTACAAATATCGAAAGGAAACTGGATTACGCCACCGTGGCCACCCAGATCACAAATTTTATTTTTTTGCCGGATATGTACGTAACAATCATTGCTGATTTGCTAAGTTCTTCAATACTAGAAAAGGAAACTTACATGAATATGAGCAAAAAATACGAAAAAATTAAGCAGGATATTAGAGAAAAAATTTTAACGGAAGAGTACAAAGTAAGTGAAAAATTGCCAACCGAATCAGAACTAATGGAAATGTACCAGGTAAGCCGGTTTACAGTAAGGCGTGCAATTGATGAGCTGGAGAAAGAAAATTTCGTTTACCGTATTCAGGGCGGGGGGATTTTTGTTGACGATTGGAAAGGCAAACCCCAAACCGTCATGAAAAATAAAACAATCGGTTTAATTACAACTTATATATCCGATTATATTTTTCCAAATATCATTACGGGAATTGATAACTATGTATCAAACTACGGTTATTCCATTTTGATTACCAACACGCAAAACAATCCGGAGAAAGAGCGGAAAAGTTTGTCCAATTTATTGTCAAATAAAATTTCCGGATTAATCATTGAACCGACAAAAAGCGCATTGAGCAATACCAATAAAAGCATTTACGACAACATCAAATCACTGGGCATTCCAATGCTGTTTATTAATGCGGTTTACGATGACATGAATATCCCGTACTTGGTCATGGATGATCTAAAAACCGGCGAAATGGTCACAGATTATTTAATCTCCCTGGGGCATAAAAAAATTGTCGGGATTTTTAAAGTGGACGATAAGCAAGGTATACATCGAATGAACGGTTACATCAAAGCTTTTCAGAAGCACCCTGAGATTTCGAATATGGGTGAAATCATGATGTACCAGACAGAGGAAAACAAAATCAATCTGTTTAAAAAACTTCATACAATACTGTCGCGCCCTGAGTTTGCTCCGACTGCAATTGTTTGCTACAACGATCAACTGGCCATTCAAGTCATGAATTTTGTCAAAGAAATCGGTCTGAACGTACCAAAAGATCTCTCCGTTATTGGAGTTGATGATTACCAGTTTTCAAAGTTTATCAATCCGGCATTGACGACTGTTCGCCATCCGCAGGAAAAGATGGGGCTTGATGCTGGTAAAATGATCATTGATATGCTTAATAAGCAACCAGTCACCTCAAAAATATATGAACCAGAATTGGTAAAAAGGGATTCAGTAAAGCCGCTTGATCATTCAAATGACAATTGGACGGAAAAAAATAGGGAGGAGAAAGCAATCTGTGATAACGATGAGTAATATCATGGATTCTGCCTTTTTTCGAAAACAACTTATGAATAGGCCAAAAGTTTTTGTAATGATATCTGCCTTTAATAGATCATGATTCCGGTAGTCAGATATTCTGAAGCAGCCGGATCCGGTATAAAGTCAACAGGGCTTGCTAAATGGCAAGCCCTGTTGGTTATGCTTCTATTGTATGCCGTCGCCTTCTGCTATCCAATCGACTTTACAGCCATC
>NZ_JARTJQ010000130.1:0-2181 GCF_036225245.1 Weizmannia sp. CD-2023 | reverse complement strand
AATACATCCCCAACCCATTGTGTAAAAACCTTCTGCATCAGAATTTTAATTTGTTCTTCAAATTCGATAAGACTCTTTGTATCCTTTAATAATCCAGCAATTATTAATATAATATCCATGGGAAGACCTCTCTCTCTAGATGTTCATCTTGAAGTGTACAATTAGATGATAGAGCGTCTTCCCATTTTTTTCCACTCATTTGCCCCTTCGAGTAAAATTTTACACATACGGTGATTGAAGTTTTTCCGATTGTCTGAGTATCTTTTCATAGAGTAGCATTTACACGGGCAGAACAAAAAAATAACCAAGCCTGTTTTAATATGCTTGGTCATGTATACATTTTGGGCTTTGAACTGCTTTCAACTGTCGGACAAAATAGGAATAACGCGGATCTCCCGTATCGGTACGGACCATTTCCTTTTCGCAGTCACTGCAGATAAATGATGTATAAAGATGGATGCCGTTATGTTTCAATTTCTCACAAACAATGCACATTTCCGGTTCATGTCTCAGGGCACTCCGATCCATCTGCTCCACCCCCTGCTCATTATAATTGCCATCATTTCCGCGGACTATTCACAATCAAAGAGATTTTTTCAAATGTTGCAACGAGAAAGCGAAATGATGTATGGTATCGTATGCCGGTTTTTCAGGTGTGTGTATGTCTCAAAAGAACGCGATAAGAAAGAGCTTGCTGACAAATTGGGTACAAACTCAGAATCGGATTCTTTCAGCAAACCTTAACGAAGACGGGCTTTATGTGAAGGAAGAGACTCGTTTTTGTTTGCTTCCTTGACGTAGACGGGCTATATGTGAAGGAAGGCCGTCTTTTTTGCTTGCTTTCTTAACATAGACGCGCTCTATGTGAAGGAGGGCCCTCAATTTTCCGCGCTTCCTTAACGTAGACGCGCCCTATGTTAAGGAAGGCCTTCGTTTTTGCTTGCTTCCTTAACGTAGACGCGCCCTATGTTAAGGAAGACCTTTGTTTTTGCTTGCTTCCTTAACATAGACGGGCTCTAAGTGAAGGAAGACCTTCGTTTTTGTTTGCTTCCTTAACGTAGACGCGCCCTATGTTAAGGAAGACCTTTGTTTTTGTTTGATTCCTTAACATAGACGCGCTCTATGTAAAGAAAGACCGCCTTTTTTCCGCGCTTCCTTAATGTAGATGCGCCCTATGTTAAGGAAGACCTTTGTTTTTGCTTGCTTCCTTAACGTAGACGCGCTCTAGGTAAAGAAAGACCGCCTTTTTTCCGCGCTTCCTTAACGTAGATGCGCTCTAAGTGAAGGAAGATCTTCGTTTTTGTTTGCTTCCTTAACGTAGACGCGCTCTAGGTAAAGAAAGACCTTCGTTTTTCCGCGCTTTCTTAACGTAGACACACTCTATGTGAAGGAAGACCTTCGTTTTTGTTTGCTTCCTTAACATAGAGGGGCTCTATGTTCAATTTACTTTTTGCACTTTTTGAGATGTTTTCTTAATTCCTTTCGTTACTCTAAAAATTCCCGTTCCTGTACGTAATATCATATCCATGGGAAACCTCTCTCTAGATGTTCATTTCAAGGTGTACATTTAGATAATAGAGTGTCTTCCCATTTTTTCACTTATCTGCCCCTCCGAGTAAAATTTTACATATACTCGGCATTTATCTTCCCTTATCGTTGGGCTACGTCCTTCATACGATTGAAGCGAGGATGGTAAAAGAAATAAAAAAACCACAGACCATTTGTCTGCGGTTCTCTTTTGGCCCGGCAACGTCCTACTCTCGCAGGGGGAAACCCCCAACTACCATCGGCGCTGGAAAGCTTAACTTCCGTGTTCGGGATGGGAACGGGTGTGACCTTTCCGCCATTATCACCGGACCTGTATAATTTTGGGATGTGTTCCCTGAAAACCGGATGGGAGAAAAAACTGTAAACGGAGAACGCGTTTCTAACCTTGAGAATTGTCTAGCTCCAGTGCACCTTTTTCAAGGCGCCCTTCGCTTTTCTATTTGGTTAAGTCCTCGATCGATTAGTATCCGTCAGCTCCACGCGTCGCCGCGCTTCCACCCCGGACCTATCAACCTGATCATCTTTCAGGGATCTTACCAGTATAAACTGTGGGAAATCTCATCTTGAGGGGGGCTTCATGCTTAGATGCTTTCAGCACTTATCCCTTCCGCACCTAGCTACCCAGCGATGCCT
>NZ_JARTJQ010000129.1:0-16834 GCF_036225245.1 Weizmannia sp. CD-2023 | reverse complement strand
GAAAAACTTGACACATACAGATAATCAATTCGTCTTGACACCACATTTATAATCTGCTATTCTAATAAAGAATTATTTTTGTTCGGTATGGTAAGGAAGGAAAAAGTTTTAAAACTGACCCCCTGAAATCACTTGAGCAAGGATAGTAATTTTGTGTTCAAACACATTAGGAGGAAACAAAATGGAACAAGGTAAAGTAAAATGGTTTAATTCGGAAAAAGGCTACGGATTTATCGAACGCGAAGGCGGCAGCGATGTATTTGTTCACTTCTCAGCGATTCAGGGCGAAGGTTTTAAAACTTTGGAAGAAGGCCAATCCGTATCTTTTGATATTGAAGAAGGCAACCGCGGACCGCAAGCTGCAAACGTTTCGAAATTATAAAAAACAGGCCTTTATGGCCTGTTTTTTTTTGCCTTGGGAATCAGGTTCACACGTCCCTTTGCTAGGAAAAAATATCCTTTTAATCCGGCCGCTTCGGATAAAAAATAGATACATATTGCAATCGCGATCTTTCATAATATATGATAAGAGCAATGCCAATATGGATAAAGGAGACAGGGGAATTTTGCAAATTAGAGAAATGGCAACAGAATTACTAAAAAACGCCGGGTGCACCGCCCATTTAAAAATAAAGAAACAGTTCCCCGGCGGGCGCCTTGTTGGCGGCAAATATCATCCGCACACCGATACGATTACGCTGTATACAGAGACAATCCGGCGGCAGTGCGAGCTATTGTTTGGAAGCTGCGAATACTTTTTGCCTTACGCCACGATTGTGCTTGCACATGAAATCGGCCATGCGATGGATGAAAATCTGCCTCTATTGTCCGCCGCCTTTGAAGAGTCCGGGCATTTACCGGAAAAGCAAGCACTGGCACTTACGATTGAGCAAAATGCGTGGGATTTTGCCGGCCAGCTGATCCCCGCACATCTTGAGCCGCTTTTTCAAAAAATCATGGATGAGTCGCTATCTGCCTACCGCCAACCGGTGATGGCGGGTGCATATTAAGAAATGGCAAAAAAACCAGAAGAAGGAAAGTCTTCTTTCGGTTTTTGATTTATTTAACGATTGGCAGTGTTCCGTGCAGATAGGGCGGTGCCGGTTGTTGTCCGACACGGTCATGGGATGCAAAAGGTTCGACGAATTTAAATTGACCTTTTCCATCAATGCTTTCGCCGCTCGCCCATCTTCCTTTGGCACTTTCTTTGCCTTCCGAATGATTGATAAAGAGATGGGTAAATTCTTCAGGCTCCTGTTCAGGAGGGAATGTGCTCGGTACGACAACACCTTCCTGTTCTTCCAGTTTACGCAGGGCGGCCAGCCACTGGTTCTGATGCATCGTGTCCCTCGCGATCAAAAACGATAGTGTTTTTTTCACGCCCGGATCGTCCGTCATTTCATATAAGCGGACGACTTGAAGTCGCCCCTGCGATTCAGCGTTGAGATAGGCGCGGAAGTCAGCGATTAAATTTCCGCTTGATACGATATAACTGCCGCTCCACGGAACCCCCGCACTGTTGACCGGCAACGCGCCGAGCCCGCCGACAATGGCGTGCTGCGGATTCATCCCGCCCATGACAGCTGCAATGGCAGGGTCTTTCGCAACTGCTTCTTCCTGCATTTTGACCGGTGCCATATCGAGCAGGCGGGCGATTAATGTGGCCAGCATTTCCACATGGCCGATTTCTTCTGTCCCGATATCAAGCAGCATATCCCGGTATTTTTCATCTGCCCGGCAGTTCCATCCTTGGAGAAGATACTGCATCATCACAGAGATTTCCCCGTATTGCCCGCCGAGCACTTCCTGCACTTTATTGGCGAAAACCGGATCCGGCCTTTCAGGTTTTGCTTCAAACTGCAACTCTTTTTTGTGTAAAAACATCTGCTCCACTCCTGTTCCGGTTTTGATCTTCAATTCCTGTCTACCCTAGGAAAAACGGGTTAAATATTCCGAAAAAAACGAACACCGGTGTTTAATAACGGGGCAAAAAGGCAATATAAAAATGATTTACATACAAGGGGGAACATAACGATGCAAAATATCGTTGCAAAAACAGAAGACAATTATTTTGAAAAAAATAAATCGAAAGTGGACATTCACGTGTTCGACAAGGAAGATTCTCGCCCGTTTGCAAACTTCCCTTTTTCCAGCCGGAAAGTGTATGAGTTTTTCGATTATACGCTGCGTACGCCGCTCGAAAAAACAGATGCTTTCTATGAAATTTTAAAAATGCCATATGCATGTGAGATTTGGATTTTGCCGGTAACCGAGAAATCTTCCCATTTTATGCGTGAAATTCAAGAACCGAAAACCGCTGCTTTGTTTTCCTTTTTGGCGAAAGTGAAAGACACCATTCAGCGCGACCGCACCTTTATTGTTACGGATCAAAGCCATGCAGCGGCAGTAGCTGAAGAAATGAAAAGACTCGGCTTTACGATGACGGAACCCAGCGCGGCGGAACTGGAAAAACTCGTCATTTCTTTTGGTGATTAATATGGGGACACGCGTATGCAGTTAATTGGAATTTTTGCCGGACCCGGGGAAGCAGCGGAAGCCATTTTACATCATCATAGAGAAAATGGGCGCATTACTGTCATCGCCAACAATGCTGCGGCCATCCGTGAAGTCGGCCGCGAAGCCGGAAAAGGTGTAAACGGAATATGCCTTCATACGTATGTGGATCTCATGGATGAACTGAAAGCACTGGTCAAAAGAAAAACATACCCGGAAAAAATATTGGAAAAGGTCCTTGAGCTCGGAATTCCGCTTGAAATTGCCACCCGGTATGTCGGTGCGGCGGCAAACGGAAAAATCGTCGTATTGGCACACGACTAATTTTCCTTGCAGACAAAAAAGATCAAGCCCTGCCGGATGCAGGCCTTGATCTTTTTTGTTGTGCGTGAAAGCGAAAAGTTTCTATTTTTTTATATTTTTAGCCTTGTATAATCATACATAATGAATTATAATAATGCACATACATAACAATAGGGAGATGAAAATGTTGAAAATAGGGATTGTCGGGGCAAACGGATACAGCGGTGCGGAACTTGTCAGACTTCTTGCCCGCCATCCCCGCACACAACTGGAAATGTTGATATCGCACCGCACAAAAGGCACGATGCTGACCGCACATTACCCGCATTTCCAGCAAATCATAGAAGCCGGATTGGAAGACATGGTTCCGGATGAAATCGCAGGCAGGGTGGAACTATTGTTTTTCGCAACGCCGTCTGGGGTAGCCAAAAACTGGGTACCACGGTTTGTTGATAAAGGTTTAAAGTGTATCGACCTGTCCGGGGATTTCAGGCTGGATGGGGAAGCGTACAGGCAATGGTATAAACGCGAACCCGCCCCGCAAAAAGAGCTGGATAAAGCTATCTACGGCCTTTCAGAAATGAATGCGGACAGGATAAAAGAGGCTCAACTGATCGCCAATCCCGGCTGCTTCCCGACCGCAGCGCTTTTAGGACTTCTCCCGCCTGTTCAAGGGGGGTTCATCGATACTTCCTTTATTGTGATTGATGGTAAAACCGGTGTTTCCGGTGCGGGAAGAAACCCTTCTCTAGGCAACTTGTTTACTGAAGTAAATGAAAATACCGGTGCGTACAAAGTCGGAAGCCACCAGCATACACCGGAAATCGAGCGGTTCATCAAGGCGTTTGCCGGAAAAGAAGCGAAAATTTCATTTACGCCCCATCTTATTCCGATGACGAGGGGGATTCTTTGCACGATATACGCGCCTTTAGCAAAAAAAGTCACCACCGAAGATGTCCGCCAATATTATAGGAAAGTGTATAAAGGCCGGAAATTTATCCGGATCAGGCCGGCTGGTTCTTTTCCATCTACAAAGGAAGTATACGCCTCAAATTACTGTGATATAGGCGTCCATGTGGATGAACGGACGGGGAGGCTCGTGGTCATTTCTGCCATTGACAATCTTGTAAAAGGTGCAAGCGGGCAGGCAATCCAAAATATGAATCTGCTTTTCGGGCTGGAAGAAGATACAGGGCTCGACCATGTTCCGGTTTATCCATAAGGCAATCTTAAACATACCGTTTATATATGGAGGATGGCAATGAATCAATTATATGAAAAAGAAAGTACTGCATTTTTTACGAAAACAGACGGAAACATCTCGAGCCCGGCAGGATTTTTTGCCGGTGGGCTCCATTGCGGCATTAAAAGAAAACGTCCGGATCTTGGGTGGCTTTACTCCGCTGTCCCGGCACAAGCGGCTGCGGTCTACACGACGAATCAGTTTCAAGCTGCACCCATCCAGATTACAAAAGAAAGCATTATGGCAAGTGGGAAGCTGTCCGGCATCATTGTGAATTCGGGAAACGCGAACTCCTTTACAGGCAATGAAGGCCTCCGCCACGCCCGCCTGATGCGGGAATGGTTCGCCGCTCAAATCGGCGTAAACGAAAGCCTGATCGGCGTTGCCTCAACAGGTGTCATTGGCGAGCTTTTACCGGTTGAAAAAATTGAAACCGGCATTCGCCGTATCGAGAAAGAGGGCACATCCCATCCGGACCTTTTTGAAAAAGCGATACTTACGACGGACACCTTTCAAAAACGCGCCTGCGTAACGCTTGAAATTGATGGGAAAACGGTCACGGTTGCTGGCTGCGCCAAAGGATCGGGGATGATCCATCCGAACATGGCAACGATGCTCGCTTTTATCACGACAGACGCCAAAGTTGAGGCCGCTGCATTGCAAAACCTGCTGAAACAAACGGTCGATGAAACGTTCAATATGATTACGGTGGACGGCGACACAAGCACAAATGACATGGTCGTTGTAATGGCAAACGGGCTGGCCGGAAACGATACGCTTTCCTATGCACACCCGGATTGGAAGAAATTCGCAGAAAGCTTTGCCTATATTGCCCGGGAACTTGCCAAACAAATTGCAAGAGACGGGGAAGGCGCGACGAAACTGGTTGAAGTCTGTGTAACCGGGGCTGAAACGGAAAAAGAGGCACAAACGGTCGCAAAAACCGTTATCGGCTCAAATTTGGTAAAAGCTGCTGTCTTTGGCGCCGATGCGAACTGGGGAAGGATTATCAATGCGATCGGATACAGCGGCGTCCAAGTGGATGAACAAGCGCTTTCTATCCGCATCGGCGGGATTCCCGTAGTGGAAAAAGGCATGCCGGCTTCCTATTCCGAAGACGAGGCACATGCCTATTTAAAGGAAAATGACAAAATCTGTATCGCCATCGACCTTGGTGCCGGAACTTGCCAGGGTACTGCATGGGGATGCGACCTGACCTATGATTATGTGAAAATCAATGCCACTTATCGTTCATAATGTTGGTGCACGCATCGTTGCATAATTATACAATGTCATAACTATTTATAAGGGGTTGGCCAAATTGGCATACGTTGTCATCAAGTGCGGCGGCAGCATTCTCCACCAGCTGCCGGATGCATTTTTTGAAAATCTGGTGCAAATCAAAGCGCGATTCGGGCTTGAACCTGTCATCGTCCACGGCGGGGGGCCGGCAATCTCGGCCATGTTGGAAAAAATGCAGATCAAAACGCAATTTAAAAACGGGTTACGCGTTACGACCGAGCCGGTGTTAAACGTCGTTGAGATGGTGCTTTCCGGTTCCATCAACAAATGGATTACGCGCCGGCTCTCGCAGGCGGGAGCCAAAGCGGTCGGCATCAGCGGAACCGACTCACGGCTTTTAACAGCTAGGAAGATTGAGACACCCAATCTCGGATATGTCGGGGAAATCGAATCCGTAAATGAACAGGTGCTGCTTGCTTTATTGCGGCAGCAGTTTATCCCGGTCATTTCCCCGGTTGCGACGGATAAAAACGGCCAGCGCCTGAATGTCAATGCTGATTTGGCAGCAGCCGCGGTTGCCCGGAAAATGAACGCGCGTGTTTGGATGGTGACGGATGTCCCCGGGGTCATGATGGAAGGGAAAGTGCTCCCTTATCTTACCCCCGGACAGGTTGACGGGCTCATCCAAAAACAAGTCATTACCGGTGGCATGATTCCGAAAGTCCGGGCAGCAGCGGAATGCATCCGGTCCGGCGTAAAAGAAGTGGTGATTGTGGACGGGACAGAAGAAGACAGCCTCCTGTTTTTGGCAGGCGGCGGAAAAACCGGGACGAAATTTACAGGGAACGGGGTTTTGATCGATGGATAAGATGACGCAAACGGTAAAAAAGCAAGCACTTATGCAAACGTACAGCCGGACGCCGGTAAAGTTTGTAAAAGGAAAAGGCAGTTATGTATGGGATGAAAATGGAGAAAAATATTTGGATTTTACTTCAGGCATTGCCGTTTGCAATCTCGGCCATGTCCCCGAAAAGGTAAAAACCAAGGTGACCGGCCAGCTGGACCAAATCTGGCATACTTCCAATCTGTTTGAAATCGGGCCGCAGGAAGAGCTGGCTGAAAAACTAGCAGCACAAAGCGTATTTGACCGGGTGTTTTTCGCAAACAGCGGCGCGGAAGCCAATGAAGCGGCGATCAAACTGGCCCGCCTTGATGCAAAAAAACGCGGAAAATCGGGGCCCATCGTCACCTTCAAGGCTTCGTTCCACGGCCGGACACTCGGGACATTGTCGGCAACGGCACAGGAAAAAATCCAGCATGGCTTTGAACCGCTTGTGCCGGGATTCACCTATTTGCCGTTTAACGACATCACGGCACTCCGCGATCTCGAAAAGCTTAAGCCCATTGCCGTCATGTTTGAACTGATTCAGGGGGAAGGCGGCGTCATCCCTGCGGAACAGGATTGGGTGGATGCCCTTGTCCGCACGTGCAGAAAGAACGATTGTTTAATCATTGTAGATGAAGTGCAGACGGGCATGGGCCGTACCGGTACACTGTTTGCCTATGAACAGTACGGCTTCGAACCGGATATCATGACGCTTGCAAAAGGGCTGGGGTCCGGCATTCCGATTGGCGCCATGCTCGCGAAAGAAAAAATCGCGCAAAGCTTTACGCCCGGTACGCACGGCAGCACTTTTGGCGGCAACCCGCTATCTGCGACAGCCGGTCTGGCAACGCTTGAAACGTTTGCGGAAGAAAATATCATCGAACATGTCCAAAAACAAAGCATCGATTTTTGGACAAAATTGGAAGACTTGAAGACGCAATTTTCTTTTATTAAAGAAATCCGCGGGAAAGGGCTGATGGCCGGCCTTGAAACGGAAATGGAAGCTGTAAAAATCACCCGGGCGGCATTGGCTGAGCATTTGCTTGTATTAACAGCAGGCCCGCATGTTGTCCGTCTGTTGCCGCCGCTTGTTATTACGGAAAAGGAAACGGCGCTTTTTGCAGAAAAAATGAAAACTGTTTTTACTAAGGCAAGCCAAAACAATCTTTAACCGGCAAAGAGACAAGGGAGGACAGACATCGTGACAAGCGGATATCTTATTCTTGAAACGGGAGAAATTTTTGAAGGCTTTTTTGCGGGAAACCCCGCTGAAACAACGGGAGAAGTGGTATTTAACACCGGCATGACGGGGTACCAGGAAATGCTCACCGACCCGTCGTACACCGGGCAGATTCTGGTGTTTTGTTACCCTTTAATCGGCAATTACGGCGTAAACGGCGATGATCACGAAAGCAAAAGCATCTCGGCGCGCGCGGTTGTGACCGGTGAAATATGCGCAAGCCCGAGTTTTTATAAAGTGGAAAAGACGGCCCTATCCTTTTTGGAAAAGTCGGGTGTCCCTTGCCTTGCAGGAGTGGACACGCGCGCGCTTGTAAAAACGATCAGAAAACGCGGCACTGTGCGCGGCCTTGTTTCAACGTCCCGCGATCAAAAAGTGCCATGCGGCGGCGATGAATTTTTCGTAGCCGAAGTGGCCATAAAACAACCGGAAACGTATGGAGATGGCCCTTTGCACATTGCTTTGATGGATTTCGGCTACAAAAAATCCATTTTGCAATACTTGCTTGACCGCAACTGCAAAGTGACCGTCGTGCCCTTTGATTTTACGGCAAAACAAATGGCGGAACTTGCACTTGACGGCATTGTCATTTCAAACGGCCCTGGGGATCCTGCTAAACTAGCCGAGTGGCTGCCGGAAATCAAAAAAGTAAGCGCCGCTTATCCGGTGCTTGGCATTTGCCTCGGCCACCAGCTATTGGCACTCGCTTACGGGGCAAAGACGAAAAAGCTGCCGTTCGGCCACAGGGGCGGCAACCATCCGGTTAAAGATTTAAAGACTGGAAAAGTGTTGATGACAGCCCAAAACCATGGCTATGTTGTCGATGAAGCATCACTTGCCGGATCGGAACTCGAGCTTTCCTTTAAGAATGTGAATGACGGCACGGTTGAAGGCTGCATCCATCCGGACTTGCCGGTCTATTCCGTCCAGTTCCACCCGGAAGCACATCCGGGGCCGCGTGATTCCGAATACATTTTTGACCACTTTTTACAACGAGTACAACAAAGAGCGGGAGTTTTGTCTTATGCCATTCAATAAATCGATCAAAAAAGTGCTTGTGATCGGCTCCGGCCCGATTGTTATCGGCCAGGCCGCCGAATTTGATTATGCGGGTACGCAGAGCTGCCTCGCTCTGAAAGAAGAAGGAATTGAAGTCGTGCTTGTCAACAGCAATCCGGCAACGATCATGACTGATGAAGAAATGGCCGACCGGATTTATTTTGACCCGCTGACGGTGGAGTCGATAGAACAGATTTTACAAAAAGAGCGTCCGGACGGCATTATCGGGACATTGGGCGGGCAAACCGGCCTGAATCTCACCGTCCAGCTCTATGAAGCGGGGATTCTCGATAAGTATGGGGTACAATTGCTCGGGACACCGGTGGATTCGATCCAGAAGGGGGAAGACCGCGAAAAGTTCCGCCAGTTGATGCTTGGTATCGGGGAACCGATCCCGCCGTCAAAAATTGTGGAAAATATGGAAGACGGGCTGGCATTTGCGAAAAAAATCGGCTACCCCGTCATTATCCGCCCCGCTTATACGCTTGGCGGCTCCGGCGGGGGATTTGCAGCCAATGATGAAGAACTTCGGGAAGTGCTCCAGCGCGGCCTTGACCTGAGCCCGATCCACCAGGTGCTGCTTGAAAAAAGCATCAAAGGCTGGAAAGAAATTGAATACGAAGTCGTGCGCGATGCAAACGACACGTGCATCATTGTCTGCAATATGGAAAATATCGATCCGGTCGGAGTGCATACGGGCGACTCGATTGTGGTCGCGCCATCGCAGACTTTATCGGATGTGCAGTACCAGCTGCTCCGGGACGCTTCTTTAAAAGTGATTCGCGCGCTCGGGGTGATCGGCGGGTGCAACATCCAATTTGCGCTCGATCCCCACTCCGACCAGTACAATATTATTGAAGTCAATCCGCGCGTCAGCCGGTCATCCGCCTTGGCTTCGAAAGCAACCGGTTACCCGATCGCCCGCATTGCCACGAAATGCGCAATCGGCTATCATCTGGATGAAATTTTAAACCCGGTAACCGGCAACACGTTTGCTTCCTTCGAACCGGCCCTTGATTATGTTGTCGTGAAAATTCCGCGCTTTCCGTTCGACAAATTTACGGAAGCGGACCGGAAACTTGGCACGCAAATGAAGGCGACCGGCGAAGCAATGGCGATCGACCGCACATTTGAAGGAGCGCTTAACAAAGGAATCCGTTCGCTTGAACTCGGGCTTTCAGGTCTGTTCTATCCGGCGCTTGCTGAAAAACAGCCGGATGATTTGGTCCCACTTTTAACGGAAGCGACCGATATCCGCCTGTTTGCGGTGGCGGAAGCGATGCGTAAAGGCATGGCGCTGGATGACATTGAAAAATACACGGAAATCGACCGCTGGTTTCTTGAAAAAATAAAAAATATCGTGGATATGGAAGAAACATGCAAGCAATATACGATCGATACGATGCCGGCTGCTTTGCTGCGCGCAGCCAAAAAAATGAACATCAGTGATGAGTGTCTTTCGGCATTATGCGGATGCAGCGAAAAAGCGGTGCGCGAAAAAAGAAAACAGCTCGGGCTTATGCCGGTTTATAAACTTGTGGACACCTGTGCCGCCGAGTTTGAGGCGCAAACGCCGTACTACTATTCCACCTGGGGCGGCCGGGATGAAGTGGAAGTATCAAACCGCCCGAAAGTGCTGATCATCGGTTCCGGACCGATCCGCATTGGGCAGGGAATTGAATTTGATTACTGCTCGGTCCATGCCGTTATGGCGCTCAAACAACTTGGCTATGAAACGATTGTTGTAAACAACAATCCGGAAACGGTCAGCACCGATTTTTCAATGGCGGATAAATTGTATTTTGACCCGCTGCGCCCGGAAGATTTGCTGCATATTATTGAAAAAGAGCAGGTGGCAGGCGTCTTCACGCAATTCGGCGGCCAGACCGCGATCAATGTCGCATCGAGCCTTGAAGCTGAAGGCGTGAAACTGTTTGGAACGAACGTGGAACAAATCGACCAGCTTGAGGATCGCAACCTTTTTTACAAGCTGCTGGATGAGCTTGGCATTCCGCATATTAAAGGGCATACCGCCTATGATGCAGAAGAACTGAAACGGGGGGCAAAAGACCTGTCGTTTCCGGTGCTTGTCCGCCCGTCCTATGTTATTGGCGGACAGTCAATGTTCATTTTTTACCACGAAGACGAACTCAACGCTTATGCGGATGCGTTGAAGTACGCAAGCGAAAAAAGCTGGCCGCTTATGATTGACCAGTATTTGCCGGGTACGGAATGCGAACTCGACTGCATTTGTGACGGGGAGAAGGTGCTCATCCCGGGCATTTTTGAACATATTGAAAAAGCGGGCGTCCACTCCGGCGACAGCATGGCCGTTTATCCGCACCAGCATTTAAGCCCGTCTGTGCAGGAAACGCTTATCCGGTATGCCGAAAAAATCTGTTTAAAGGGCAAAATCAAAGGCATTGCCAATATCCAGTTTTTAATTTATGAAGGGACCGTTTATGTGCTGGAAGTGAATCCGCGTGCTTCAAGAACCGTCCCAATTTTAAGCAAAGTCACCGGCATTCCGATGATTGATCTCGCCATTGCCGTACAACTCGGAAAACCGCTTGCGGAAAAAGGGCTTCCTGCACCGCCGGAACTTGTCGCCGTGAAGGCACCGGTATTTTCCTATACAAAACTGAAAGATGTCGATCCTGTTTTAGGGCCTGAAATGAAATCAACAGGCGAGGTGCTCGGCCTTGCCCGGACATTCGGGGAAGCACTCGAAAAAACGCTTCTGTCCGTCCATGACCCGGTGTTTGAGCCGCCGCTTGAAGAACAATTTGTATTTTGCTCGGTGACGGACCGCGAAAAAGCAGCCGCGCTCCCGGTATTGAAAACACTGGCGGACAGAGGCTACCGGATTGCCGCAACGGAACATACGGCCCGGTTCCTGGCGAAAAACGGCGTGGCGGCGGAAACAGTAGGCCTTGAGGATGCCCCCGCCTTTTTCGAACAGCAACCCGTAACCGCTGCGGTGGTCATCCCGACAAAAGGGCGGGACCAAAGAAGGGGCGGCAGCAAGCTGCGTGAAGCAGCGATGCGTTTCCATATTCCGCTGTTTACCTGTCTGGATACATTGGAAGCCATTACCCGCTATGCCACAGGGACAACGCCAAAAGTGGCCCCGCTTCACGATTTTAACCGTATAAAAGCAGAAGTTTAGCAGAAAGGAAGATACAGATGGCGACATTGGCCCGTACGAAAAAGAAAGATTTTTTAACAATCGGCGCGCTGCAGGAAGAGGAGTTGAACGATCTGCTTCAGGAAGCGGCCGCTTTAAAAAAAGCGCATAAAGAAGGGAAGGAGACCCCGTACTTAAAAGGGAAAGTGCTCGGAATGATTTTTGAAAAATCATCCACGCGCACCCGGGTTTCTTTTGAAGCCGGCATGCTCCAGCTCGGCGGCCACGCTCTTTTCCTCAGTTCAAGGGATATTCAGCTCGGGCGCGGCGAGACGATCCATGACACGGCAAAAGTGTTGTCGCGTTATGTCGACTGCCTGATGATCCGCACATTCGCGCACGAAACCATCGAGTCTTTTGCGCGCCACGCAGATGTCCCTGTAATCAACGGGCTGACCGATCTGCACCATCCGACCCAGGTTTTGGCTGATTTGCTGACCATTCAGGAATATAAAGGACAACTGGCCGGGCTTAAAATCTGCTACCTCGGGGACGGCAATAACAATATGTGCCACTCATTGCTCGAGGGGGCGGCAAAGGTGGGCATGCATATGTCCGTCGCTGCCCCGGAAGGCTATTTGCCGAATGCCGGCATTCTTGCCGAGGCTCAAAAAGAAGCGGCCAAAAAAGGGGTCTGTATTGAAGTGGGCCAAAACCCGGAAGAAATGATCCGGAATGCCGATGTGGTCATCACCGATGTGTGGGCGAGCATGGGGCAGGAAGACGAAACGAAGAAACGGCTCGAAGATTTACAAGATTATCAGGTAAATGAATCATTATGCAAACTGGCAAAAAAAGATTTTCTTTTCCTCCATTGCCTGCCCGCCCACCGCGGCGAAGAAGTCACGGAGGCGGTCATTGACGGCCCGCATTCCGCGGTTTTTGACGAGGCGGAGAACCGGCTCCATGCCCATAAAGCCATTTTAAAAAAACTACTGGAAAATGTTGAATGAATCCGATATAATGGGTGTATAAAAATTCAACTTCAATATTAATTATACAAAGAGGCAGGGAGAGAGAAATGGCAAAGGAAAAAATTGTATTGGCCTACTCAGGCGGTTTGGATACATCCGTATCGATTAAATGGATTCAGGAAAAATACGGCTATGATGTTATTGCTCTTGGCATTGACGTCGGCGAAGGCAAAGATTTAAATGCGATCCGCCAGAAAGCGCTGAATGTCGGTGCAATCAAAGCTGTGATCATAGACGGGAAAGAAATGCTTGCAAAAGATTATATATTGCCGGCATTAAAGGCAAATGCGCTCTATGAAGGAAAATATCCGCTGTCTTCTGCGATCAGCCGCCCGCTTATTTCAAAGCTTTTGGTAGATGTCGCGGAACAGGAAGGCGCCGTTGCCGTGGCGCACGGCTGTACCGGAAAAGGGAACGACCAGGTCCGTTTTGAAGTGTCCGTCCAGGCGCTGAACCCGAACCTGAAAGTCGTTGCGCCTGTCCGTGAATGGGGCATGACCCGCGATGAAGAAATTGCATATGCGGAGAAAAACAATATTCCGATTCCGGTAGACTTAGATAATCCGTTTTCGATTGATGCCAATATATGGGGAAGAGCGTGCGAAGCCGGCGTCCTTGAAAATCCTTGGAACGAAGCGCCGGAAGCGGCATTCGACTGGACTGCGCCGATCGAAATGACGCCGGATGAGCCAGAATATATTGAAATTACGTTTGAAAAAGGCGTCCCGGTTGCCTTAAACGGCAAAGCGATGGGCCTCGTCCAAATGATCGAAGAGCTGAATCTGACAGCCGGCAAACATGGCATCGGCAGAATCGACCATATTGAAAACCGCCTTGTCGGGATCAAATCGCGCGAAGTATACGAAAACCCTGCTGCAGTCGTGCTGATCAATGCCCATAAAGAACTGGAATTTTTAACGCTGCCGCGTGAAGTGACACAATTTAAAACAACGGTGGAACAGCAGTTGACCAAAATCATTTATGAAGGGCTCTGGTATTCGCCGTTAAAGGCCGCGCTCGATGCGTTTGTCGAGGAAACACAGAAAACGGTCACCGGCACGGTCCGCGTGAAACTGTTTAAAGGCACCCACACGGTAGTGGCAAGAAAATCCCCGTACAGCCTGTATAATGAAGAACTGGCGACCTATTTGAAAGGCGATTCGTTTGACCATAATGCTGCAGTCGGCTTCATCAAACTGTGGGGGCTGCCGACAAAAGTATTTGCCGAAATCCAGGAAAACGGGAAAGTGCTAAATCAATAAGCCATTTGGCCGCTGTTCCTGATGTTAAATCATAAGCACGACAAATTTCAAGGTTGGAACCGGC
This sequence comes from Weizmannia sp. CD-2023, assembly GCF_036225245.1. Lineage (NCBI taxonomy): Bacteria > Bacillati > Bacillota > Bacilli > Caryophanales > Bacillaceae > Heyndrickxia > Weizmannia sp. CD-2023. Next base: position 2,860 of record NZ_JARTJQ010000129.1, on the reverse strand, counting down.
CCGTTCAGGTATTTTTCACTTGTTTACCGGGCCGGGAGAAAACGGTAAAATATCCGGAAGGCTGTGGCGGTTTGCCGTGCAGCCTTCATTTTTTAATTCTATTGCAGCAGGAGGAAATGACATTGTCAAAGCTTTGGGGCGGACGTTTTACAAAGGAAACGAATCAGCTTGTTGAAACCTATACAGCTTCGATCGGATATGACCAAAGGCTTGCTTTTGAAGATATTGAAGGGAGCCTTGCCCATGTCCAAATGCTCGGCGAATGCGGCATTTTGCCTGAAAACGATGTGGAACAGATCAAAGCAGGGCTTCGGAAAATTGCCGAAAAAATCAAAAACGGAGAAGCAGCATTTACAGTTGAGAATGAAGATATCCATATGAATATCGAAAAAATGTTGATGGATGAAATCGGCCCTGCCGGCGGGAAGCTGCATACAGGGCGGAGCCGGAATGACCAGGTTGCGACCGATATGCACCTGTATGTCCGGAAAACGACAAAAGAAATGATCCGCCTGATTGCGCTCGTCCAGGAAGCCATCGTGACAAAAGCAAAAGAAAACAAAGAAACGATGATGCCCGGTTACACCCATCTGCAACGGGCGCAGCCGGTGTTGTTTGCCCATCATCTTCTCGCCTATTTTTGGATGCTGGAGCGTGATAAAGAGAGATTTTCAGATAGCCTGAAGCGGACGGACTGGCTGCCGCTCGGTGCCGGGGCGCTTGCCGGGACGACTTTTCCGATTGACAGGGAACGGACGCGCGAACTGCTCGGATTTTCCCGCATTTATCCGAACAGCCTGGATGCTGTCAGCGACCGCGACTTTGTGCTTGAATTTTTGGCAAATGCCGCTATGTTGATGACGCATATTTCCCGTTTGTCGGAAGAACTAGTGCTGTGGTCGAGCCAGGAATTCCAGTTTATCGAGCTGGATGATTCTTTTTGCACGGGGTCAAGCATTATGCCACAAAAGAAAAATCCCGATGTCCCCGAACTTTTGCGCGGGAAAACGGGAAGGGTGTTCGGGAACCTCATCGGGCTGTTGACCGTCCTGAAAGGGTTGCCGCTTGCCTATAATAAAGACATGCAGGAAGATAAAGAAGGCATTTTTGATACGGCTGATACGCTTCAAGGGGCGCTTAAGCTGCTTGCGCCGATGATTGAAACGATGAAAGTGAACCGGGAGAAGATGTTCCGGGCTGTCTCGAACGATTACGCGAATGCAACCGATATTGCCGATTATTTGGCAAAAAAAGGGCTGCCGTTCCGTGAGGCGCATGCGGTGATCGGGCAGATTGTCCTTTATGGCATTCAGCACGGCAAGTATTTGCTTGACCTGACACTGGATGAATACCAGTCGTTCAGCCCGCTTTTTGAGGCCGATATTTTTGAAGTGCTGAAACCGGTTCATGTTGTAAAAATGCGGAACAGCGCCGGGGGAACAGGACATGCACAAGTGGCGGCACAGCTTCAGATGGCGGAAAAACAACTCCGCAAACCGGATTGAACAAGCGGATGCAAACGTGGCTACGGAATCAAAAGCATAAGAAACGGGCTTCTTACGCAATCGTCAGGCTTTTAATCAGGCCGGATCCTTCGCTTCCAACTAGAACTGTATGATAACAGCTCCCAGGATGCCGGAAAGTGTGGTACAATAAATCATTATAAACCTTTTAATCTTATGCTAATGCATCCTGGAATAGGCACACAAAGCCCTAGGGCCGGGAAATTGGGAGGAAAAGCTTTTGGTTGACACTGCAAGACGCATGAACCAGTTACCGACGTTGATATTCAATGAGCTTTTAGCGTACAAAAAGAAAAAAATAGAAGAAGGCAACCGGATGATTGACTTAAGCATCGGGAGTCCGGATCAGGCACCGCCTGTTTTTGTAATGGAAGAAATGGCCCGAAATGCAGCTGACCCGCGCCAATACGGGTATACAATTTCCGGGATCGGAGCTTTCTACGAGGCGGCGGCCCGGTATTACGAACAGTTCGGAGTGAAACTGGATCCTGAACACGAAATCATTCAGCTTGCGGGTTCCCAGGATGGCATTATCCATCTTCCACTCGTCTTTTGTAACCCCGGCGATATCATTCTCGTACCGGATCCCGGTTATACAGCCTATGAATCAGGGGTAAAACTGGCGGAAGCCGTACCTTATCCGATGCCACTTCTGGAAGAGAACGGATTTATGCCGGATTTGTCAAAAATCCCGGAAGAGATCGCAAAAAAAGCGAAAATGATGATGCTGAATTTTCCGGGCAACCCAATCCCGGTGCTTGCTGAGAAAAAGTTTTTTGAAGAAGCCGTCCGATTTGCAAAACAATATGATCTCGTCGTCGTCCACGATTTTGCCTATTGTGAACTCGTCTTTAACGGGAAAAAGCCGGTCAGTTTCCTGTCTGTTGACGGGGCAAAAGATGTGGGGGTTGAATTTAATTCCTTATCGAAAAGCTTTAACCTGGCGGGGGCACGGATCGGTTTTCTGGCAGGGAACCGGGAAGTGATCCGGCTGTTTGCCCAAATGAAATCGCATATGGATTACGGCATTTTTGAACCGGTCCAAAGGGCGGCTGCCGCTGCTTTGGCAAACGGCAAGGAATTCGCGCGCCACAATGCTGCACTGTATGAGAAAAGAAGGGATTTGTTTGTTTCCGGATTATCGCGGATCGGCTGGGAAATCCGCCCGTCTGATGCTACGATGTTTTTGTGGGCCAAAATCCCGGAAGGCAAAAAGTCCCTCGCTTTTACATATGAACTGATGGACAAAGCCGGCGTTGTGGTTACGCCTGGCAACGCCTTTGGTCCCCACGGCGAAGGATATGTCAGAATCGCGCTTGTACAGGATGAAGAGAGGC
>NZ_JARTJQ010000128.1:0-3691 GCF_036225245.1 Weizmannia sp. CD-2023 | reverse complement strand
GTCCAGCCGAAGCGATGGTTCGGGTCCGTGGAGCCGAAATTCCGGACCCCCGCATGGAATGTAATCCTTGTCGGCCTGGTGTCGCTGCTTGCGATCACGCCCAGCCTGGAACTCATTTCCTCGTTTATCAACTTTGGCGCCCTGATTGCTTTTACATTCGTCAATTTATCTGTTATTGCCTTCTTTGTCTTCCGGAAAAAGCGCTATAAAACGGCAAAAGATGTGTTTTCCTACCTGGTGATGCCTTTAGCCGGGGCAGGGCTGACGGGCGTTTTATGGTCCAACTTGCAAAAAGACGCCCTCATTTTCGGCATTATCTGGTCAGGCATCGGATTTATTTATATGGCGATCCAAACGAAATTTTTCCGCAAGCAGGTCATCGATTTTCAATTGGATGAAGCAGAAAAAACTTCTATTCTTTAAGATAAAAAGCAATGGTTACATGGCAGAAGATGTGCAGGCATCTTCTTTTTTTGTGCCGGACTATTTCCAATATTAAAATATAGTGATACTATATTTTTAGAAGGTGCAAGGAGGAATCGCAATGCCGGCAATTGCAAAAGAAAAAATAAAGCCGATCATCCCCTTTTCGGTTGACGGTGAAGAAGATTTAAGGCTGGCGTTACAAAAGCATAAAGGGCCTTTTCTGTTTTTAAAGAAGGACGGAGAATTATTTGCCTATGCCTTGCTGAATCATCAACTGCTGGAAAAGCTTAAAAAAGGCAACTTTTCAAAAGAAACCCTGCTTCGCCACGCAAAACCGCTTGACGGGATCAGCCGTCTCGATGACCATATTTCCATTACGAGCTTGTTCCAAATCATTGGTGAACCATTTGCGCTTGTGAGAAGCGAAGATGGCCGCCCGTCCGGCTACATCCAAAGAGAGGACATGCTGGCGGAGCTCTTTAAACAGGAAAACGAAAGCGCCCACTTTCTGAAAATCTTGCTCGCATCGATCCCAATGGGCATTTTTGTGCTCAACAGGGAAAAACGGATCATCCATTGTAACGAAGCAGGTTTACGAATGATTAAATTGCCGCACGAAGCGGTGCTGAATGCCCCTGGTAAAAGTATTTTCAGCCATGACCATATCGCAAAAGCGTTTGAAACCGGGAAAACGTATCTGAACCATCTTGAATTCGCAAACGGGGTCGGGGTTTTGGCCGACTACAGCCCGATTCAAAATTTCGCCGGTGAAGTTGAAGGCCTGATCATTGTCGTTCAGGATTTGCCGATGGTAGAAGAAATGGCACTTGAAATCGAATATATAAAAGACTTAAATAAAGACTTGAATGCGATTCTGTCGACGATTTATGACGAAATTCTTGTCGTCAATGCAAAGGGCGAACTGCTTCGCTACGGGGAGAACATCATTGAAGATTTCTGGCAGGTGGACGTAAAAACGCTGATCGGGAAAAATATCCTCGATTTTGAAGACCAGGGCTTATTCACCCCGTCGGTTATAAGGCTCGTGATGGAAAAACGGAAAAAAGTATCCGTTGTGCAGGAAACGCGGACGGGAAGAAAAATTCTGGCCGTCGGGAACCCGGTTTTTAATGAAAAAGGCGCGCTTGACCGGATCATTATTGCATCGCGGGACATAACCGAGACGACCCGGTTAAAAACCGAACTGAAAGAGATGAAAGAAATTTCAGCCCGGTACAAAAAAGAGCTCGACCAGTTCAAAAACAAAGACCGGTTTTTGAAAAAAATGATTTACTGCAGCCCGAAAATGGAAAAAATCATGCACCAGGTAAAGAAAATCGCCGAATTTTCGTCCACTGTTTTACTGTCCGGCGAATCGGGCGTCGGAAAAGAAGTCATTGCCCAGGCGATCCACCAATTCGGGAAAAGGTCGGAAAAACCGTTTTTAAAACTGAACTGCGGTGCGATTCCGGAAACTTTGCTGGAAAGCGAATTGTTCGGATATGTCAAAGGCGCCTTTACAGGTGCGGAAAAAAACGGAAAAGAAGGATACTTTAAGCAGGCGGACGGCGGCATTTTGTTCCTTGATGAAATCGGCGAATTGCCGGTGCACCTGCAGGTCAAATTGCTGCGGGTGCTGCAGGAACAGGAAGTGATCCCGATCGGCAGCACAACCCCCATTAAAATCGATGTCCAGATCATTGCGGCGACAAATCAAAACCTGGCAAAAATGGTGGAAGAGGGCCGGTTCCGGGAAGATTTATATTACCGATTGAACGTCATTCCGATCCGGATCCCGCCGCTCCGGGAACGGCCGGAAGATATATCGCTGCTTGCCTTCCACTTTTTGCAGCAATTAAACGAAAAATACGGCCGGAAGTTTTATTTAACGCCTGATGCGATCAATGTGCTGGAATGTTACCCGTGGCCGGGAAATGTAAGGGAACTGCAAAATATTATTGAAAGGCTGGTCGTCACTGCGGACCATGCTGCCATCGATGGCGGGTTTGTCAGCCAGTTTTTAACATTCGGCTCTGAAAGGAAAAAAATGAAGCCGGTCGTCACAAGAATCATGCCGTTGCAGGAGGCGATGGAGTCCGTCGAGGAGCAGCTCATTTTGCTGGCCATGAACCAGTACAAAACGACAACAAAAGCGGCGAAAGCACTGGGCATCAGCCAGTCTTCCGTCAGCCGCAAATACCAAAAAATATTAAACAAGAAAAACAGGAAAACAGAGGATGCCGTTTTCAAGTAAAGCTTCTTCTAAAAACCCCTGCTGCCGCAAACAAAGCCTAAAAAACGGCGGGACGCTACCATTCACAGTGTCCCGCCGTTTTTTTGCAGCCTGCAACTTGTTTCAGTGCCTCCCGGTGTAAACGCGCCGGTTTTCTTTTTTACTTTCCCCGCTCCGTTTCCATGCAGAAAAAAATAGCATTATGCAAAACTGCATAATGCTGTGCGTGCGAAACCGCATAAATCAGGCTGAAAATTAATTGGCACCCTTCTTGCAAGATTATTCGTCGAAGAGAATAAAGGAGGATGAAAAATGGTCGGGGTACAACAATCCGTCATCAACCTGAAAATGTATATTAACGGCGAATGGATCGATGCAGATAACCGGGAAACGCGTGCCATAAAAAATCCTGCGAACGGTGAAACCATCGCCATTGCCCCGGAAGGCACCACCCGTGATGCCCATGAAGCAGTGGATGCAGCTCGAAAAGCTTTTGAATCGGGGATATGGTCCGGCATTCCTGCACAGGAAAGGGCAGCGTATTTATTTCAAGTTGCCGATAAAATCGACGAAAACGCGAAGGCTTTAACCAGGCTTGAAACGTTGGACAACGGGAAACCGTTAAGAGAAGCAAGCTATGATATTGCCGATGCGGCTGCCTGTTTCCGTTACTACGCCGGCTTAATTACGAAGCCTGACGGGTTTACCTACCATGTCGCAGATCCGATGCAGGCAATGGTTGTCCGGGAACCCGTCGGTGTTTGCGGCCTTATCGTGCCATGGATTTATCCGCTTTTAATGAGCGTCTGGAAAATCGCGCCGGCACTGGCAGCCGGAAATACGATCGTTTTTTAACCGTCCGTGGTGACGCCGGTGACAGCCATGAAGCTCTTTGAAATCGTTGAAGACATCGGCTTGCCGAAAGGTGTCGCCAATATGGTCATGGGCGCGGGGCCGGTAGTAGGCGAGGAGATCGTCACCCATCCGGAAGTGGATATGATTTCCTTTACCGGCGGCACGAAAACCGGGAAA
>NZ_JARTJQ010000127.1:0-13619 GCF_036225245.1 Weizmannia sp. CD-2023 | reverse complement strand
GATCCGGTCAGCTACCGCGATCCACGGACGGTTGGCGCGATAGAAGCGCTGACGTCCAAATATTCAAAGCAATTCATCTATAAAAAGACCGGCATCCAGTTTCTTGAATTGAACACGCTGTACCAACTGTATGCCGAAGATAAAAATCTTTTGGAAAAAGCGGATAAAATTCTGCTCATCCCGGATTACATCGGGTATGTGCTGACGGGAAAGGCCGTTTCTGAAGTGACAAATTCTTCCACAACACAGATGCTGAACTTGCGTGACAAATTATTCGATAAAGACTTGCTCAACCATGTCCATGTCAGTGCCGATAAATTTGCCAAACTGGCCGATGCCGGCACGATTTTGGGCGCAATCAAATCGGAGTGGTACAAAAAATACGATCTTCCGGCATGCCAGGTTGTCACGGTTGCAACCCATGATACCGCCTCCGCTGTCCTCGGTACGCCGGCAGAAGGCGATTCCTGGGCATTCTTAAGCAGCGGGACATGGTCGTTGCTCGGCATGGAATTGAATGTGCCTGTCACAAGCGAGGAAGCATTCAGGGAAAATTACACAAACGAGTGGGGCGCATATGGCACTTACCGCTTTTTGAAAAACATTATGGGCATGTGGATCATCCAGGAAATTGCCCGGCATTACGACTACCGTTATACCTATGCCGAAATGGCGGAACAGGCCGGAAAATGCAAACCGTTTGCGCAATTTGTTCATGTCAACGACCCGCGCTTTAACAATCCGGAAAACATGGTGAAAGAAATTCAAGATTACTGCAGGGAAACCGGCCAGGCGGTTCCGGAATCGATCGGGGAATTGACAAACTGCATTTACAGCAGTCTGGCGCTCTGTTACGCAGTCGAGCTGGAAAAACTCGCCGCGATCACGGGACGGCCCATTGACCGCCTGTACATTGTCGGAGGCGGCAGCAATGTAAGCCTTTTGAACCAGCTGACCGCAAATCTCGCAAATGTCGAAGTCTCAGCCGGCCCCCAGGAAGCAACCGCTATCGGCAATCTCCTTGTGCAAATGATCGCCAAAGGGGACATTCGGGACATCCGTGAAGGAAGAAAAATCGTCCGGCAGTCGTTTGCAATCAAATCTTACAAGCCGCAGCAGGGCAATTGGAAAGCGGTAATCGACCGTTACAAAAAGGCCTTGCTTGAAACGGCAAAATGAAAGGGAGCGGAAAAGAATGGGAAAAAAAGAAGAGATCATCCGAAATTATGAAACTGCAAAACAGCGGTATGCGGAAATCGGTGTGGATACAGATGCGGCGCTTGAAAAATTGCAAAAGATTAAAATCTCGCTGCACTGCTGGCAGGGTGACGATGTCCGCGGCTTTTTAAATCCGGATAGCGACCTGACCGGCGGCATTATGGCAACCGGTAACTACCCAGGGGCGGCACACACGCCTTCCGAGCTGCGCAAAGACCTGGAAAAAGCATTCTCTCTGATACCGGGTAAGCATAAATTGAATCTGCATGCCATTTATGCGGACACGGATGAAAAAATTGACCTTGACACCATTGAACCAAAACATTTTGCTTCGTGGGTGGACTGGGCAAAAGAACAGGGGCTCGGCCTTGATTTTAACCCGACATTTTTCTCGCATCCGATGTATAAAGACGGTTTTACGCTCGCCTCCCCTGACAAAGCCGTGCGGGATTTCTGGGTGGAACACGGGAAAAGGACGCGGAAAATTGCCGAGTATTTTGGAAAAGAAACAGGGCAAACGAGCATCAACAATTTCTGGATTCCGGACGGTTATAAAGACAATCCGATAGATACGCTCGGACCGCGCCGGCGTTTAATGGAAGCGCTCGATGAAATTTTTGCGGAACCGCTCAATCCGGCTTATACGGAAGATGCGGTGGAAAGCAAATTGTTCGGCCTCGGCGCAGAAGCCTATACAGTCGGTTCCCATGAGTTTTATATGGGCTATGGTATTTCAAGAAACAAACTGGTCTGCCTTGACGCCGGCCACTTCCATCCGACAGAAGTGATTTCCAATAAACTAAGCGCCCTTTCTCTCTTCAGCAAAGGGCTTATGCTCCATGTCAGCCGCCCAGTGCGCTGGGACAGTGACCATGTCGTCATCATGGATGATGAACTGGCGGCAATCGGCAGGGAACTTGTCCGCAACGACTTGCTTGAGAAAACGAATATCGGCCTTGATTTCTTTGATGCCACCATTAACCGGGTTGCAGCCTGGGTAGTGGGCGCCCGCAACACACAAAAAGCTTTGCTGAAAGCGCTGCTTGAACCGACAGATTTCTTAAAACAAAAAGAATTGGAAGGCGATTTTACCACCCGCCTCGTCTATACAGAGGAACTGAAAGACTTCCCGTACGGCGATGTTTGGCACTATTTCTGCGAAGCAAACGGGGTGCCGGCCGGGCTTGGCTGGCTGGAAGAAGTCCAAAAGTATGAAAAAGATACGTTGCTTGTAAGGGCGTAAACAAGGAAGGGGAAGCACATGGCAAACATAAAGACGAAATTGAATATCATTGAAGCACCTTTTACACAGGAAATGATGAAAACAACCGCCAATTTGTACCGGCTTGGCTGGGACGAACGGAACGGCGGGAATATCAGCTATCTTCTCAAAGAAGAAGAAGTGGCGCCGTATCTCGATGTGAACGCCGTTATCCGGGCCATCCCGGTCAAATTCGACGCAAGGGCGCTTGCCGGCAAATATTTTATTGTCACCGGTTCTGGAAAATATTTTAAAAATGTGGCCAACAACCCTGCTGAAAACCTCGGTTTGATCCGTGTCGCACAGGACGGGCAAAATGTTGAATTGCTTTGGGGGCTTGAAGGGGGCGGAATGCCGACAAGCGAGCTGCCGTCCCATTTTATGAGCCATATCGCAAGGCTTGAGGTTGACCCGGAAAACCGGATTGTCATGCACAACCATGCGACCCATTTGCTCGCGATGACATTTACCCATCCGCTTGATGAAAAAGCTTTGACGCGCACGCTTTGGCAAATGTGCACGGAATGCCTCGTCGTATTTCCGGAAGGTGTCGGCATCATTCCGTGGATCGTGCCGGGCACCAATGAAATCGGTGAAGCGACGGCAGCGAAAATGAAAGACTATCGCCTCGTCATTTGGCCGCATCACGGCATTTACGGTGCCGGCCGCACGATGGATGAGACATTCGGCCTGATTGAAACAGCAGAAAAAGCGGCACAGGTTTACACCTATGTCCAGGCACAGGGCGGCATCAAACAAACGATTACCGACCGGCAGCTGAAAGACTTGGCCGATGCGTTTGGGGTCGTGCCGCGGGAAGGATTTTTGGGAGAATAAAGGATGGAATGGCGCATGCGACCTCTTAAAAATGTTGACATTCCGCAATCGCTTGATAAACTCGGTGTCAAAGAAGAAGATATCCCGAACCTCGCAAAAGATGCGTATGCCGATGTGTGCACGGGTGGCAACCCGCGTGATACAAGTGTCGAAGAAATCGAAGGCTTGTACAAATCCATGCTGCATGATCCGGTTGTGAAAGCTTAAGGCTGAAAAACGGATGACCCTGGGAAATGGGTCATTCGTTTTTTTCATCATATTATCGTATTATAGTAGTAACGTTATTTTTTGGAGAAGGGAGTTTCCAAGTTGAAAATTGCTTTTATTGCCCATGATAAAAAGAAAAAGGAAATTGTAAACTTTGCGGTTGCCTATGAGCCGGTATTCGCCGACCATGAATTGTACTCGACCGGCACAACCGGCAAGAGGATTATGGAAAAAACAAATTTGAACATTACCCGCTTCAATTCCGGCCCGCTCGGCGGCGACCAGGAAATCGGCGCAATGATTGCCAAAAATGAAATGGATCTCGTTTTCTTTTTCCGTGATCCACTCACGGCCCAGCCGCACGAACCGGACATTACCGCTTTACTCCGCCTTTGCGATGTCTATTCGATTCCACTTGCCACCAACATGGGTACGGCCGAACTGCTTGTCCAGGGCTTAATGCGCGGCGATTTAAACTGGCGCAACCTCGTGCATGAGAAGGAGAAGAAGAACAGGGGGGAATAAGAATTTCCACCATATTTCATACTTCGGTTTACCGGAAAAAACGATTAGCACAGACATTTTGCAGCCCCCCTGGTTTCATACCCCGGGGGCATTTTCGTTTTCACTTCAGCCCAAACATGGTAAGATGGAAAAGCGCAAATTTTTGCTTTCTGGGGTGGAAAAAAATGGACAAGGCGGAAATGCGAAGAGAAATGATCGGCTGGTTAAAGCGGTTGGATCTTAACGAAAAGCAGGCCATCGAAGAAAAACTGCAACAAATTTTGTTTTCATCCGATATATGGAAAATATCCGGAACGGTTGGCGTGACGGTCTCCCAACATTTCGAATGGGATACGCGGCGGATCATTGAAACCGGGTGGGCGCAGGGAAAAACGATTTGTGTGCCAAAATGCGTGCCAAAAGAAAAAGCGCTCGTCTTTTACCAGCTGGATGATTTCACACAATTGAAAAAAAGCTTTTTTAACCTGCTTGAGCCGGAACCGGAAGAAACGGTAAAAATTGAAAAGCAGGCCATCGATCTGCTCATTGTTCCAGGCCTTGTTTTTGACAAAAAAGGCTTTCGCATCGGTTTTGGCGGCGGTTATTATGACCGATTTCTTGCCGGTTTTCCCAATCAGACCGTGTCTTTGATTCACTCGTGCCAATTGAAGGCGCATGTCCCTAGCGAATCTTATGATATTCCGGTGCGGCAAATCGTGACAGAATCCGGAATGTTGAAAGTGAATGGAGGGGTTTCATGAAGAGTAGAACGTTTGTCATGATTAGCATTGTCTTGGCAATGCTTGTGTCATCGATTGACGCAACGATTATGAATACCACGATGCCCGTCATTGCAAAAGAACTCGGCCGCTTTGACTTGTACGCATGGGCATTTGCTTCCTATATGATCACCAGTACGATTTTATCACCGGTTGCAGGCCGGTTGTCTGACTTGTTCGGAAGGAAGAAAGTGTTCGGGTTCGGGATCGTGCTTTTTTTCGCCGGATCGCTTTTATGCGGCATGTCCTCCGGGATGATTGAACTTATCGTCTTTCGGGCTATTCAGGGCATTGGGGCAGGTTTCATGGTCCCGTTTCCGGCCATTATCGCAGGAGACCTGTTTTCTGTTGAAAACCGCGGGAAAATCCAGGCATTGTTTACCGGTATGTGGGGATTATCCGCTGTCCTGGCGCCGCTTTTAGGCTCGTTTTTTGTAACGTATTTATCGTGGAGATGGATTTTCTTTGTAAACCTGCCTGTCTGTCTCATCTCATTTTTAACGCTTTTGCCTTATAACGAGCATTATGCGCCAAAAAAAGCGCGTGTCGATTACATAGGCGCTGCATTATTTGCCGTTGCGATCACACTCCTGCTTTTGGTCACGGTCGTACACCGCAATTACTTGTTGTTTGCAGCAACCGGAATCATCTTTCTTCTCCTTTTTTATTTTTATGAAAAAAGGCAGGATTCCCCGATTGTGCCGCTTTCGATGTTTAAAAATAAGACATTTGCCCGGATGAATGTCAACTCCTTTATTGGGACAGTGGCGTTGTTCGGTGCTTCCAGCTATGTGCCGCTGTTTTTGCAGAAAGTAACAGGGCTGTCACTGCTCATGAGCGGGGTTGCGCTGCTTGGGTCGTCGATCGGCTGGATGGCCGCTGCAGTCCCTGCCGGAAAATGGATATTGCGGTATGGCTACCGGAGGCTGTTATTAATCGGGAACGGACTTTTGCTTGTTTCGGGTGTATGTTGGATCTTTTTAAATCCGGGCCACGGGTTTTGGTACGTTTTTCTCGTTATGATTGTCCATGGCGCTGCGTTCGGGTTGCTTTCGACGGTCGGGATTATCGGTTCCCAGCAAATGGTGAGCGCCCACGAAAAAGGGATCGCCACTTCGTTTTTTATGTTTTGCCGGAACATGGGAACTGCGATCGGGGTGACCGTAATGGGCGCCTTTCTGACAAGCGGGTCCACCTACATGCAGGGCATTCACCATTTATTCCTGTTCGGCTTTTGCGGCAGCATTTTGGCCCTTTTAACTTCTTTTCTGATTCATAATGATGCGAGTGAAAGCGGAAAAACAGCAGCAAATCAATAAGGCTTATCCCGGGCTTGGCAAGGACTCTGACAGTGCTGGCAAAATTTTATAAAATGCAGGCCAGAAGCCGGTTCTTTCGCAGATCCATGATTTTATCATATTGAGGCGGAGTGCTGACAAACCTTAAAAAAACCCGTTTTAGCTTATCAGGCTAAAACGGGTTTTTTGCTCCTCAGTCGGGGGAGTCTGTTTCTTTTTTTAATTGCATTTTCCTTTGCTGGTCCTGCGGTTTTTCAAATACCCCAACGGTTCGAACGGTAAAGGAAAGGGCAAATCCGATGACTGCCAGGATGAGCGTGAACATAAAACCGTACTGGACGCCGTTTGTTAATGCTGCTGCGGCATGTTGTCCGCCGGCTCCTGTATAAGCGTGTTCACCTGCAGCCAACAATGTGGCAGACAAGGCAGTGGCAATGGCGCCGCTCACTTGCTGGGCGGTATTCATAATTGCGCTGCCGTCAGGGGACATTTCTCTTGGCAATGCATTCAGCCCGTTCGTTTGTGCCGGGAACATAACAAGCGGCGCGCCGATCATGAGCAAAAGATTCGCTGCAATCACGAAAAGAAAAGAAGATGTTGTTTGGACACAGATAAACATTGCACCCGCTGCGATGCAGATCAGAAAGCCGATTCTGACAAGCCATTTTGCGCCGTATATATCATAAAACTTGCCCGAGATAGCTGACACAATCCCGTTTACAATGCCCCCTGGCAAAAGAAGGATGCCGGTAAGCGCGACAGCTACCAGTTTTCCGCTCTGCCAGTACATCGGCAGCAAAAGCATAGACGACATGATAATACTGAAGACAATCATAATCATCAGCGTGCCAATAGTGAACATTTTATGCTGGAAGGCACGCACATTCAGCATCGGTTTTTCCATTCGTAATTGCCGGATGGAAAAAATCACGAGAGCCGCAATACCGATTGCAAGGGCTACAATGACTTTTGCATTTCCCCAGCCTGAATCCCCCGCTGAACTGAAGCCGAAAACAATTCCGCCGAAACCGATCGTGGACAGCACGATAGAGAGCACATCGATTTTTGGCCGGGTGACTTCATTTACATTTTTACAAAAGATGGCGGAAATGATCAGGGCAGCAACCAAAAACGGCAGCATGACCCAGAAAATCCACTGCCATGTGAGTTTGCCCAAAATGAACCCAGCAGCAGTTGGGCCAATTGCCGGCGCAAACATAATGACAAGCCCGACAACGCCGAGTGCCGCGCCTCTTTTATGCGGCGGAAAAATCGTCATGACCGTATTAAAGATGAGCGGGATGAGAATGCCGGTTGCGATTCCCTGAACGAGCCTGCCGATGAGTAAAAAGGTGAAGGTGTGGGACACGGCTGAAATGAGCGTGCCAATAATAAATGCGCTTAATGCACTTAGCAGCAGCTGCCTTGTTGTAAACCATCTGATCATTAACCCAGATACTGGCACCAGCACGCCGACAACAAGCAAATATCCGGTTGTAAGCCATTGGACGGTGGAAGCTGTAATGTGCAGATCTTTCATCAATGAAGTTAATGCAATATTTAAGGCTGTTTCGCTGAACATGCCGATAAAGCCGCCAATTAAAAGCCCAAGCATAATTGGAAATTTTTTATAATCACTTTGCAATGGTAAAAATCTCCCCTTTATTTTTAAATAGACCGGTCAGTATAATTTGGAGAAAAAAGAACATCAAATGTTCTTTATTATTTTTGGGATTTGTTCTGCAACTAATTGAAAATAGGAAGCGTCCTTGTATGTGATCGACATCGTCATCGCGCCTTCGATTAAGATATGAAACAAAACAGCGGTTTGCCTTGCGCTTTCCTTTGTGTAGCCTTTTTTCATCAGATAATCGGTATCGGTTGCGATCCATTCCTCATACGCATTTTTGCACGCTTCCCTGATATTTTCGTTAAGGTTCGCACTTTCCGAAGCGAGCAGGCCGATCCGGAAGTCCGGCTGATCGCCAAATACTTTTTCAGCGACATGTAAAAGTTGCGCCTGCATGGCTTCAATCGGATCGTCGCAACCGGCAAGCAACTGCTCCAGTTCCTGCCTTACTTCAACCTTGACGCTGTCAATTGCGGCAATTGCAATTTCTTCTTTCCCGTTTGGAAAATGGTAATATAAAGAGCCTTTCGGTGCGCCGCTTTCCTCAATGATTTGATTGATGCCGGTCGCATGGTAGCCCTGCACCTGGAAAAGCTTTTTTGCCGCCTGGATAATTGCTTCTCTTTTACTCTTTGCCATCTTTTCTCTCCTTTTTTGTACAGAACGGTCTAACGAAAAATATATCATTGATTGACTTTATTGTCAAACAGCCGTTTTTTTTAAAATAGCTCTGTTAAACATTTATGTTGATATTTACTAAAATCAAACATTCTTCCTATAATAACAGTAAGGAACAGGTCAGCGTTTTGGTTGCGAGGGATCGTCAAAACAAACCTTCTTTAACGTGATGAGGGTCGTATTTTAACCAAGCAATTGGTTCCAAGGTCTCCGTTACGAATCCCCTTTTTACAGACGCCTGGAGAGCTTTCAAAGCCTATGCAAAAGAAAAAGGAATCGAACATTACCCGTTCAAATCCTGTGGAAAGGAACGGGTAAAAGGGCTTTACCATATTCAAAATGTTAATAACTATTACAGCCGCTTAAAGGGTTGGATGAACCGATTCAATGGCGTGGTAACCAAGTACCGCGACCATTATTTGAGCTGTTTTTGTATTTGAATACGATCCGCCCCCGAACGATTATACAACTGTATGTAGGCAGATTGTCGACAGCTGCTTATTTCCGACAATGGCGACTTATGATAAATTGAGGTTATCTATATTCAGAGCTTCATAAGCATTATTCAACTTTTGGGGCAGTCATGTTAAAGAGGGTAGGTATTTAGGCTTGTGCTAGAAAAATTCTTTTTCAGAATGGGAAGGTGCCAAAATGAATATTGCAGAAGAAATCGTAATTTCTCCATTAAAGGATGAATTAATTGAGGACATCAATAAAACAAATGATTATTTCAACGTGTTTGGTAAGGTTGTACCCAGTCTTCAATCAGGAAAATGGTCTTTTGAAGAGATTCTATTTGATGAAACTAAAGAAATTCGTTTCCCAGATGATAAACTGGATTGGAGCCGTTATATAAACCGTGAAGATAAAGCTCTATTTTTAGCTTATAAGAATCATAATTGCATTGGGCAAATTAGAATAATTAAGGATTGGAATCGCTTCTGTTATATTGAAAATATCGCTACAAAAAAAGAATTTAGAGGATATGGAATCGGGAAGTTGCTTTTAACTAAAGCGGAAGAATGGGCAAAAAAAAGAAAACTTATCGGAATGTCTTTAGAAACGCAAGATGATAATCTTGGAGCGTGCAGGTTTTATGTGAAACAAGGATTCATACTAGGTGGAGTTGACACATTGAAACAGTCATATAATCCAAATATAGAAACCACTTTGTATTGGTATAAGTTATTCAAATAACGGGTGCTAATCTTCAATATGAATCTAAAACAGGGATCCCACATCGGGTCCTTGTTTTATGATCATTTATCCACAATATTATTTAACATAGCTTTTAAAATAAACCGGAAAAAAGTTTCCTTTTCAAGTATAATCAAGATAAGAAAATAAACAAAAAATGACGGAGTGGTTGGATGAAAGAAATGAAACTCGGTTTATGGGCTAAATACATACTGCTAGCGGTTGTGGCCGTCCTTTTTGTGAAATATTTCAGCACGATTCTGGGGGCGCTAGGGGCGATTTGGCATGTTGCCTTTCCGCTTTTGCTCGGGGCTGCGATTGCCTATGTGCTCAATATTTTAATGAAAAAAGTGGAACGCGTTTATTTTCCGAACGCGCAAAACAAATTTATCCGCGCAACGCGGAGGGGCGTCAGCATTCTTTTTTCATTTGTGGTCATTTTTGGCATTGTTTCCATCCTGGTTTTGATCATTGTGCCGCAATTGATCCAGGCTTTTACGGTATTGATTGATGCCATTCCGCGTGTTTACACGAAAAGTCTGGACTATTTCCAGTCAAACAGCGTCAAGTACTCCAGCCTCGGAAAATTCATTTCAAGCCTGCAGGTCGATCTGGATGCGGTCACAAAAAAATTGACCGTATCCCTTTCAAAAGTGGTGACCGGCATTTTGAATTCGACGTTTTCCATTGCCGGCGCCTTAACAAGCGGTGTAATGAACTTGATCATTGCCATTATTTTTGCCATCTATATTTTAGCGGCAAAAGAGAAGCTGGCTGTTCAGGCAAATCAAGTGGTTCGTGCTTTTTTGAAAAAGCAGACGGCGGACAGATTGTACTACGTGCTCGGAGTGGCAAATCAGACTTTTTCAAGCTTTATTGTTGGGCAATGCGTGGAGGCGGTCATTTTAGGAAGTCTATGTACGCTTGGCATGTTTCTTTTCCAGTTTCCGTATGCTGCGATGGTCGGTGCTTTCATTAGTGCAACGGCTCTGATCCCGGTTGTCGGTGCCTATTTGGGGGCGGCATTCGGTGCCTTTATGATTTTAACAGTAGATCCGATGCAGGCAGTATTCTTTTTGATTTTCATTGTTGTGCTGCAGCAAGTGGAAGGCAACATCATCTATCCGCGGGTAGTCGGTTCGTCGATCGGGTTGCCGGGTTTATGGGTCTTGGCGGCGGTCATCATCGGGGGCGGCCTTGGCGGCGTTGTTGGTATGCTTTTCGGTGTGCCGGTTGCCGCGACATTGTATAAGCTGCTGAGCGACCAAGTGCAGAAACGGCTACAGACACCATCGGGAATAGAGGAAACAAACAGGGGCGGGGATATATAGAGGCGAATAATATTGCCTCTCGAAAAAGAACATCCGGGAACAACAGGAAGGAGAGCGCAAAATGAAATTGATCGCGATTGATTTTGACGGGACATTATTATCTGATGACGGAACAATTAGCGAAGAAAATGCCGGAGCGATTCGGGAAGTACAAGAGCAGGGGAATATCGTTGTCGCCTGTTCAGGGCGTTCGCTTCATGATACGCGGCATATTCTGAAAAAAGCAGGCCTTGATTGCCCGGTGATAACGGGAAATGGTGCCGTCATTTACGATTCGGATCAATGCATTTTAAAGCTTGTGATGCCGGATAAAGTACTGGACGACTTGCTTCCGGAACTGGAAGCGCAAGGATACTATTACGAGTTATATACTAACCAGGGCGTGTATTTGCTGGAAAAAGGGAGAAAGCGCCTTGAATCGGAAATGCATTCCTTGCACGAAAAAGATGAAACCTTTTCTTTGGAGTGGGCTGCCGGCCAAATTGAGCTCCAGATGCGGCAGTACGGGATTCATTATTTCCACCATTATGCTGAGTTGGATTTGCCGCATTTGGAGGTTTACAAAATTTTTGTACTGTCCTTTCATCCTGAACGGTTAAAGCAACTCCGCAGCTGGCTAAGCGGAAGACAAGATCTTTCCATGACCACATCGGGGCGCACGAAGTTGGAAATTGCCCATGCAGAAGTTAGCAAAGGCCATGCCCTTCAGTTTATGGCCCGCCATTTGAACATCCCGTTGGAAAATACGGTCGCAATTGGTGACAATTTTAACGATCTGTCCATGTTTGAAGTAGCCGGTATAAGTATTGCGATGGGAAACGCTGAAGAACAAGTGAAAGCGCGGAGCACCTATGTCACAAAGACCCATAACAAAAACGGCGTTGCCCATGCTCTGCGGACATACATATTGGGAAAATGATGGGGAATAAAACCAAAAAAGCGGTGGCTGTTTGCTGCCGATCTCCGCATTTTGCGGCAAGTTTTTTGGGCAAGTTACGGATTCATCCGAAAAAAATGAAGGTTCACAGCTCAAGTCCCCTTTTATTCCTCATCGAGCGTTTTTCTGATCGCCTGTTTTTTCTATCTTTATAAAAAGGAAATTATAGTTTCGTGTCGAATGTTATAAGTTGAATTTTAGTTTTTACATCGAGCCCGGGCACCACCCATTTGCACGATGATTTTTTACAGCAGGCAACAGAGCTGCTCATTCGTTCATTTTATATCGTTTACAATGCTATACTGTCCGGGAGAAGCCGGCTGTAGAGGAAAATCGCATCGATGAAATCATCGCATAGGATATTTTCAATGATAGACATCACCATGCTTTGTGAAAACGGGAGGTCTCTATTATGAATTTCGATGTCATTGTCGTCGGAGCGGGGCTGGCCGGCTTGGTTGCAACCGTAGAAATGGCAGAGGCCGGAAAAAAAGTGCTGCTCTTGGATCAAGAGCCGGAAACCAGTATCGGCGGCCAAGCGTGGTGGTCGTTTGGCGGGTTATTTTTAGTAAATTCTCCGGAGCAAAGGCGGCTGGGGATAAAAGATTCCAGGGAACTGGCGTGGCAAGACTGGATTGGCACTGCCGGATTTGACCGGGAGGACGATGAAGATTATTGGGGAAAAAAATGGGCCGAAGCTTACATCGATTTTGCGGCCGGCGAAAAAAGATCGTGGCTGCACAAAATGGGCGTGCGTTTTTTCCCGGTTGTCGGTTGGGCTGAACGGGGCGGACATTTAGCCACTGGACACGGCAATTCTGTTCCCCGCTTTCATATTGTGTGGGGAACCGGGCCGGCACTGGTGGCGCCTTTTGAGAAAAAAGTCCGGGAATATATGAAAGCCGGTTTGGTTCAATATTTGCCCCGCCATCGGGTCGATCATCTTTTAAAAGAAAATGGCACTGTTAGAGGGGTAGCCGGTTTTGTTTTGATTCCCAGCACAAAGGAGCGGGGAGAGGATACGGAAAGAGAGGTTATTGGCGATTTCGAATACCAGGCCGAAGCTGTATTAGTGGCGAGCGGGGGCATTGGCGGGAACTTTGATTTCGTTCGCAAAAATTGGCCGAAGCGGCTCGGAACGCCGCCTGCTCATATGTTATCGGGCGTTCCTGCGCATGTGGACGGCAGAATGCTTGGTATTACGGAAGAAGCGGGCGGGCGGATTGTGAATCGGGATCGGATGTGGCACTATACGGAAGGCATAAAAAATTGGAACCCGATTTGGTCCAACCATGGCATCCGTATTTTACCCGGGCCATCCTCCATCTGGCTTGATGCGGAAGGTAAACGCTTTCCTGTCCCTAATTTGCCGGGATTTGATACGCTCAGCACACTGGAAGCCATTCAAAAAACCGGTTATGACTATTCGTGGTTTATTTTAACGCAAAAAATCATAGAAAAAGAGTTTGCCCTGTCAGGATCGGAGCAAAATCCGGATCTTACCGGCAAAAGTATCCGGAAAGTGCTGGGCAGAGCTTTGCCTGGTGCGCCTGAACCCGTCCAGGCCTTCATGGATAAAGGAGAAGATTTTATCATTGCCCATAATCTAGAAGACCTTGTAAATGGAATGAACCGATTGACTGGTGAAAATCGATTACACTTTAAAGAAATTGAAGACCAAATAAAGGCGCGGGATCGGGAAATAGATCATAAATTTACAAAACTCAAGTTTCGGAGTAAAA